>JBPYDW010000254.1:0-22090 GCA_051986335.1 Vulcanimicrobiaceae bacterium
AGCGTTCGCAGGCATAAAATGCGGCGTATGCAGCGGCAAAGGTCGCGATGCTCTGCAGCATCCCGTTCACGCGCGGGCGCATGAGCAAACATGCCAGGAGCCCGGCCGCGATGCCGATGGCCAAGGCAGCCGCGATGCCAAGCAGCGAGGGCAGCAGCAACGGCGCCATCGTCGCCGTGGAGATTCCGGAGATCACGCCCACGATCGCCGCTCGGTAGAGTATGACGGCAATGGCATCGTTGAGCAGGGACTCGCTCTCGACGATAATCGCTAGATCCTTCGGGACCGGCAAGATCTTGAAGATCGCAACCACGGCGACCGGATCGGTAGCGCTCAAGATTGCGCCGAGCAACAGCCCGGTAGCCTGATCGAGTCCGGCGAATTGAGAAACGAATAGTCCGACCAACGCGCACGTCACCGCGACGCCGGGCACCGCCAGCATGACGATCGGAACCCAGCGCTTGAGCATGATCCGCGGGTCCAAATGCCACGCGGCCTCAAAGATCAACGCCGGAAGAAAGATCTCCAGGGTTAGATGGCGGAACGGCTCGGCCCAGATTCCCGGCACGATCGCTTCGACGATCAGCCCCAGTATTACCAGAGCAGCGATGTGCCAAAGCTTCACGTCGCTATCGCGCTGCCGTTAGTGGGTGTGCGTAAAGTTACCGACGCGCACGTGCGCGTCGCGAATTGCTTCGATTGCCGCTCGCATGCCGATTGGGTTCTGCGGCCGGCCGACCCGCTCGAAATAGGTTTCCGGGTCGATGTTGAGCGTTCGCGTCTGAATCATATCGACGCGTACCTGGCTCAAGAACGAACGCATCGCCACGATCTCCGCTTCGTCGTCGGTAACGCCCGGATGGGTCAGCAAGTTCAGCGAGACGCGCAGGCCGCGCTCGCTCGCCAAACGCACCGATGCAAAGACGTCGTCTAAGCCGTAACCGATCGGCCGGTAGTATGCGGCGTACACGTGTGGGCGAAAGGAGTTCAGGCTCACGCGCACGGCCTGCAGACCGGCATCGATGCAGCGCCGCAGGGCCGACGGCTGCGAGCCGTTGGTGTTGAGGTTGATCGTTCCGTTGGAGCGCTGCTCGCGAATGCGGTCGCACGCCGCAGCGATGACGATCGACCGCAACAGCGGCTCGCCTTCGCAACCTTGCCCAAACGAGACGATGCCGTCTTCCACGCGCATCAGGTGATGCACGGCGACGCGCGCCAGTTCCTCGGCGTCCGGTTCGAAGGCGACGCGAACCTGCGGCGACGGCAGCCCCGCCGCCGGTTCCAGCTCGGAGATACAGCCGACACAACGTGCGTTGCATTTGGGAGAGACCGGGAGCGCCGCCTCGCCGCGTTCTAAGAAGACGTTCTGCGCGGTGAAGCACCCATATTCGCGAGAACAGAGTGCCAGTTGCCGCAGCACGCGGTTCGCCGGATCGGTCGCGAGCCGGCGATCGAGCAGCGTCTCCAGCTCACCCGCAGCAAACTCACGCGGCTGCCAATCCTCGTCCTCGTCGGTGCGCATCGCGGCGACGTGCAGCCGGTCGTCGACGACGCACGCAAAGGTGTAGCCGAAGAGCGGCAACGGTGGTGCCTGCGCCTCGCGCTCGTAGGCCGGCAGCAGCAGGCGGGTGTAACCCGCCGGCAAGATCGCAGCCAGCGCAAAACGCCGCGACGCGGTGCCGCGCGTCGTCCGCGGCCGTCGTCCGGGCAAGATCACCGGCATCGTTGCGGGCGGGGCCGCAATCAGCTCGTCGTTGCGCGGTTGCCGAACGATCCCGCCGTCGGCTAGCGGGGCAGAGTCCTCATCGAAATAGATGCGGGCGGCACGATCGCAGTACGCCAAACCTGCGTGCATGCTACAGCTGCTTCTCGAAGATGTTTTGCGTCTTTTGTACGACGAAGCCCTCGCGCTCGTAGAAGCCGCGCGCCCGTTCGCGAACGACGTTGGAGCGGACGCGGGCGTTCTTGCAGCGTTGCTCGCGCGCCCATTGCTCGGCGCGCGCCAGCAGCGACTTCCCGATTCCGACCGTACGGTATTCATCCTCAACGATGAGGCCGCCGATCACCATGCAGCGCGAAGACATGAGGTGCGCCTCGACGATCGCCTCCAAAAACCCAACGACGCCGACGCGCGGAACGACCGCTACGAACACCTCGTAGTCGGTCGAGCGTTTGCGCAGCATCCGTTCCACGTGCGCCAAAGGCACCTCGTAGCCGAGTTGCAGCGCAAGCGCGGCAATTCGGGTCGCGTCGGATGGCAGCGCTTCGCGGACGTTGAGGTCGAGATCAGACGCGGACGACATCCGCGCAAAGTTCGCCGTCGAAGACGCGCACGGCGGGCCCGGTAAGGAACGCGTGCCCGCGCCCGTCCCAGTCGACGCGCAGGTGACCGCCGGGCACGCGCACGTCCACCGGTGAGGTGACCATCCGCTCGGTGATTGCCGCGGCCGCTGCCGAAGCCGCTCCGGTGCCGCACGCCATCGTCAGGCCGACGCCGCGCTCCCAATGGCGCACGTAGAGCACGCCGTCGATGACGGCAGCGACGTGCACGTTGATCCCTTCCGGAAAGTGCTGTTGCGCTTGCGCCGCGGCATCGGTTAAGTCAAAACGCTTGACCTGGCGCTCGAAGATGATAACGTGCGGATTGCCCAGCGAGACGAAGCGTGCGTACTCGAACGGCAGTGCCCGCCGCTCGACGATCGGCGTACCGAGTTCCACGCTAACCAAAAATTCGGGCTCCCGTGCCAGCACGCGCGTACGAATGGTGCCAGAAGCGGTCTCTACCGCCAGATTTTCGCCTTCGCCCGCCTCCGCTAAATAGCGGGCGATGCAACGCATGCCGTTGCCGCACATTTCCGCCTCTCCGCCGTCGGCGTTGATGATGCGCATGCGAACGTCGGCGATCGCCGAGTTCTCGATAACCAGCAGCCCATCGGCGCCAACGCCGGAGCGGCGCTCGCAGACCCACTTCGCGAAGGTCGCGAGATCGTCTACCTGCTCGCGGCGGCGATCGATCACCACGAAGTCGTTGAGGGTTCCATGCATCTTGGAGATTCTGACCGGAAGCATTAGGGCTCGGCAGGGACGGCGGCGGCGATGGTCATCGCGCCTTGCGGCGATATCGTCGAGATGGCGTGCTTGTAAATCAGGTGCGTCTTGTCTTCGTATTCGAGGGTGATAGTGAAGGGATCGAATGCCTTTACCACACCGCGCAGCTGAAAGCCGTTCATAAGAAAGACGGTCACCGGTACGACGCGGCGCCGTATCTCCGCAAGATAGAAATCCTGCACGTTTCCTGACATCGATGCGACCTTCACAGCCAGCCGAGCTTTTCCCTTGCCAGCGCGGCGACGCGCTCAGGCTGCACCCAGACCGTTTCCGGCTCCGAACGAAACCACGTGCGCTGACGTCGCGCGTAGCGCCGCGTGTCGCGAACCAGGAGCGCGCGCAACTCGGCGAGCGTCAGCTGCCCACGCAGGTACGCTAGCGATTGCGGATAACCGACGGCGCTCGCAGCAACGGCACCTGGTCCGACGCGTTCGGCCTCGTCGATCAATCCGGCCGCCAGCATTGCGTCGACGCGCCGCTCGATGCGCGCGTCGAGCTGCTCGATGCCCACGTCGAGTGCAATCTTGACGTAGGAGATGGCACCTGACGCGAGCGTCGGCAGCGCGCCGGCGCGCAGCCGATCCTGCGGACCGGCGAGTGCGATCTCCAGTGCGCGCACTACGCGATAGGTGTCTCCCGGTTCTATTGTGCGCGCTCGCTCCGGCGCCCGGGTCATCAGCCATCGGTGCATGAACTCGGCGTCGTGCGTACGAGCCTCGTACGCCAATCGATCGCGCAGCACGCCGTCGTATTGCGCCGCGAGCTCGACCGAGCCGGTTAGCGCCCGAAGGTAGAAGCCGGTGCCGCCCACGACGATGGCGCGTTTACCGCGCCGGTGAATCTCTTCGATCGCCCGCGTTGCATCGGTCGCGAACCGTGCTGCCGAATAGCGTTCCTGCGGATCCAGAAAACCGATGAGGTGATGCGGAACCGCTTCCAGCTGCTCGGGCGCCGGAGCGGCGGTGCCGATCGGCATGTCGCGGTAGATCTGGCGCGAGTCGGCACCGACGATCTCGGCGCCGAACTCCTGCGCTAGCGCGATTGCAAGCTCCGTCTTCCCCGACGCGGTCGGGCCCATCAGCACGACCACGCCGTCGTTCATCGCGCTCGGACCGTGGGTTCGCAACGTACCGGGAAGTTCACGGAACGCGCGACAAAGCACAACGCATGCGCTCGTTCGTGGAGCTCGGTCGCGCGAGCGATCCCATCTTCACCTTCGATCGCGACGTGCGGGTGCAACGTCACGCTGGTGAAGTGGCCGCCGCCATCCGCATCGGTGAGTAGTTCGCTCTGCGCTTCGTCAGAGTATTCGCGCACGATGATGCCGGCGTCGGCGCACAGGTGCAAGTACCACAGCAAGTGGCAGGACGAAAGCGCCGCCACCAGCAGCTCCTCGGGATTGTAACGCGTGGCATCGCCGCGAAAGACCGGATCGGACGAGCCGTGGATCGTCGCCGCCTTCCCCGGGATGCTCACTTCGAAGTGGCGGTCGTAGTTGCGATAGCCGGAAGTGCCTTCGCCGCGGTCCCCGGTCCAGCGAACGTCCATGCGATAGTGGTGCGTTTTCATATCCGTTTAAACAGTTTCGCCAGGTCGTCGGGTGACAACCGAACCACCGTGGGGCGGCCGTGCGGGCAGTGCATCGGGTTTTCGCACTGCTGCAAGCGTTCGACCAGCGTCGCCATCTCGTTTGGCTCGAGGCGCTCGCCGGCAACCACCACCGAATGACAGGCCAGCGTCGCCCACACCCGCTCGCGCACATCGCGCTGCTTGCGTTCGCCGCTCAAGTCGTCGAGGAAACCGGCGAGATCGAACGGCCGCGCACCGTAGCCGGCCGGCGTCGCGGTGATGCGATAGGTTCGCTCGCCGAACGCTTCGATCTCGACGCCACCTTCGCGCAACGACTCGAGCGCGCCATCGAGCGCCGCGCTCTGCTCGGGATCGAGCTCGACGACGATCGGCACCAACAGCGGCTCGCTTGGCGCATGCATACGCGCCCGGCGAACGATCTCTTCGTAGGCGACGCGCTCGTGCGCCGCATGTTGATCGACGAGCAATAGATTGTCGCCGTCGCTGGCGAGCACGTACGTGGCGTGCAGCTGTCCCAGTACGCGCAGATGCGGAATCGTGCTGGCGCCGCCGTCGTCCGGAAAACCATCGAACAGCGCCTGCTCTTCGGCGCCTGCCCCGAACGGTGCGAACGAAACGCCGCCGATACTGGATTGCATTCGAGACGTCGCGTGGTCGTGGAGCGTGCGCGCAATCGCTCGCCGCACCGCATCGAACGTCTGCGCGGCGTAGCGCAGTCGCACGTCGTTCTTGGTTGGATGCACGTTGGCGTCGACGTGCTCGGGCGGCACGTCGAGAAAGAGCACGCCGTACGGGTGCCGGCCGACCATCGCAAATGTAGCGTAGCCCGCCGTCCACGCGCCGGCCAGCAACGTGCTGCGCAGCAGGCGCCGATTGACGAACAGCAGTTGCATCCGGCGATCGGGCCGGTCGTGTCCCGGCCCGCTGATGAAGCCGGAGATCGTTCCGGTAAACGCAGTTGCCGCCCCGGCATCCAGCTCGATGAGATGTTCGGCCGCGCGCCCGAACACCATCGCCAACCGCTGGCGAATCTCGGCGGTGGGCGGCATCGTCCACACGTCTTTGCCGTCGTGCCGCAACGCAAAGCCGACCGACGGGTAGGCCAGTGCGAACGACGACAGCCACGACGATATGCGGTTGAACTCGGCGCTGGCGCTGCGCAAGTACTCGCGGCGCACCGGAACGTTTTCGAACAGCGCGCGGGCGAGCACGCGCGTACCCGGCGGCGCGGCAGCCGGCTCGACTGCCGCCGCGTCCTCGGCATGCGCGACGATGCGCGAGCCCACGTCTTCGGCCGGCGTGCGCGAAACGATCTCGAGCCGCGCCACGGCGGCGATCGACGCTAGCCCCTCGCCGCGAAAGCCGAGCGTCGCGATCGATTCGAGATCCGCCGCTTGCGCCAACTTGCTCGTCGCATGCCGGCGCACCGCCAACGGGAGATCGGCCGGCGCAATGCCGGCGCCGTCATCGATAACTTCCACGACGTCGATGCCGCCGCGCTCGATGCTTACGGTCACGCGGCGGGCCCCGGCGTCGACCGCATTTTCAACCAGCTCCTTGACAACCGAGAGCGGACGCTCGACGACTTCTCCGGCGGCGATCTGTCCGATCGTCACCGGATCGAGCAGTGCGATCACTCGTCGACCTGCAGCAGCGAAAGCTGGCGCTGCTGCGGAGCAACGGACGGGAGGCGCTTGCGCAGCGGAACCTGCTGTTCCAAGTCGGGCTGGCTTGCCAATGCGTCGGCAATCTCCTGGGCGCGCGCAACGACCGCTTCAGGCAAACCGGCCATCCGCGCGACTTCGATGCCGAACGAACGCGACGAGCTGCCCGGCTGCACGCGATGCGAGAAGACCGGCGCGCCGTCGCGAGCCGTATTTTCGACCGCGGTGATGTGATAGTTCGTAACCAGCGACCAGTGATCGGCCAGCGCGCACAGCTCGTGGAAGTGCGTCGCAAACAGCACCATCGGCGCTTGCGCTTCGAGGCCGAGCAGATACTCGCAGATCGCTTGGGCGATCGAAAGCCCATCGGTGGTGCCGGTGCCGCGGCCGACTTCGTCGATCAGCAGCAACGACCGGTCGGTCGTGCGACGCAAGATGTTCGCCGCTTCGGCCATCTCCATATAGAACGTCGATTGTCCGGAAGCCAGATCGTCGCCGGCGCCGATGCGGGTGAAGATGCGGTCGACCACGCCCAGATGCATCGATGCTGCCGGCACGAAGGAGCCGACCTGGGCCATGATGACCAGCAATCCGGCCTGCCGCAGATACGTTGACTTCCCGCCCATGTTCGGGCCGGTGAGCAACACGAAACGCTGTTCTTTTTCCGCAACGTGCAAATCGTTGGGGACGAAATTCGTACGCAGGATCGCTTCCATCACCGGATGGCGACCGTCGGCGATGTCCAGCGTTCGGCTCGCATCGACGACCGGACGATGGTAACCGCGATCGGCCGCGCACTGCGCGAGCGACGCCGTAACGTCGAGCTCGGCCAGCACGTCGGCTGCCTCCAGCAGATCGTCGACTCGCGCACCGATCCGATCGAGCAGTTCGTCGTAGAGACGCTCCTCGATGCGCTGCTGTCGCGACTGCGCGGTGGTGATGGCGATCTCCAGTTCCTTGAGCTCGGGGGTGATAAACCGCTCGCCGTTGGTCAGGGTCTGCTTGCGGACGTAATCGGCAGGCACCGCGTTCGCCTGCGACCGGCTTACTTCAATTGAATAGCCGAACGGGCTCGCGTACTTTATCCGCAGGCCCTTGATACCGGTGCGCTCGCGCTCGCGCTCCTCCAGCTCGAGCAGCCTCGTGCGCGTATCGGTGCGCAGCGAAATACATTCCGCCAGCTCGGCGTCCGACTCCGGCCGAATGACGCCACCCTCTGCCAGCTGCGCCGGCGGCTCGTCGCTCAGCGTCGCTTGCAAGTCGGCCGCCAGATCGCTAAAATCCGCCATGCGATCGAGTACCGGATGCAGCGCCGGCGGCACGACCTGGCGCAACGGACGCATCGCATCGAGCGTGCGCCGCAACGACGCCATGTCGCGCGGCAGCGCACGCCGGAAGCGTGCCTTTTGCGCGATGCGCTCCAGATCGAAGCAGCCGCGCAAGAGCTCGCGCAGCGCCTCGCGCCGCACGTGATCGGCGAGCAGCGTCGCCACGCCGTCTAGCCGCCGGTCGATCGCCTGGGCATCGACGAGCGGCGCCAGCAGCCGGCGCGCCAACATCCGCGATCCCATCGACGTAGCGCACTGGTCCAGCGTCGCCAGCAACGTGGCTCGCGGATTCTGTCCCTGTGCCTTGAGCAGCTCCAGATGTTTACGCGTGCTGGGATCCAACGCAAGAAAGGACTGCCGCCGGTAACAGAGTGGAGCGTTGAGCGCATCGTTCTCGCCGGCGACGCCGGTGCGTTTCACAAACCCGCCCAGTGCGTCGAGCGCGCGATGGATCGCCGCCGATTCCTCGAGCGAGAAGGTCGCCAGCGCCGCGCGCTCGCGCACCGCGACCGCGGAAAGTGCCGGGGCCGCTAATCGCGCGCCGATGGCTTCGATCGCCGGCGCCATGGTGGCGCGTATGTCGGCCGGCAAGTCGGCAACGACTTCGGCAGGCCCCACTCGGCCCAGCTCCGCCAGCGCTTCTTCGTATGCGTTTTCGCCCGACACCGCGGTCGCCGCGCAATAGCCGGTAGAAACGTCGGCGTACGCCAATGCGAAGGAGTCGCCTACGACCGCAATCGCAGCTAGATAGTTGTTCGCTTTGCCGTCGAGCAGCTGGTCTTCGATCAGGGTTCCCGGCGTTACCAGACGCACGACGTCGCGCCGCACCAACTTGTTAGGCTGCGGGGCTTCGAGTTGCTCGGCCAGCGCCACGACGAAGCGCTGCTGCACCAAACGCGCGAGATATTGCGCCAGCGCATGATGCGGAACGCCGGCCATTGCCACGCGTTTGCCGCCACCGGCTTCTTTACTGGTGAGCGCGATCTGCAACGCGCGCGCCGCGGTCTCCGCGTCTTCACCGTACGCTTCGTAAAAATCGCCCACGCGCGAGAGCAACAACGCCTCCGGATGTTTGGACTTCATCCCAAAGTATTGCTCGAGCATCGGCGACATGCGCGCGCTCTGGTCGCTCACCACCTGCAGGTTACGCCGCCGCGCTCCAGACCCTTGCCGCCGCGGCGCCGCCACGTGATAGAATGGCGTGAGGCAACCATGGCTATCGAATATCGCACCGAGCCCGAGTACATCGAATACCTCGACGGTGCGCCCTATCCCAAGGTGAGCCCGCGCCACGAGCACGGTTTCTTACAGTTTCGTATCGCCCGGATCTTGGAGGATTGCGCCGGCGACCGCGGACAGGTAGCGACCGAACTGGACGCCGTCGTCGGCAAGCTGGACGGCACCCGTTCCAAGCTCATCCCGGACGTTTCGTTCGTTTCGTACGCGCAGAGCGAGGGCTACACCGCCAAAGAACTCGACGAGCCGCCGTTCGCTCCCGAGGTCGCCGTCGAAGTATGGTCGCGCGGAGACCGGGAGGCCTATCTGGCAAAAAAGATCGCGCGATACTTGGCAACCGGCTCGGTGCTCGTTCTCGACCTGCGGCCCAAAACGCGCACGATCGTGGCCCACGCTGCCGGCGACGTGCGCACGTTCTGCGAACACGAGACCTTCGCGCATCCGGCCGTTCCATGGTTGCGCTTCCCGTTGCGCGACCTTTTTAACGTTCTCGACCGCTGGCCTGTGCGCGGTTAGCGCAGCAGCGAGATAACCGGCCGATCCACCACGGTGCCGGCGCCGCCGAAGTGCCGAGCGCGCCGAACGATCGTCCCGGTGCATCCCCACACATGCGCGCTTTCGACCGCGACGTCGAGCCACGGCTCACGTGCGTACAACTGGGCGGAGTAATCCGGCGGTTTGGGCGCGATGACGGTGACGTTGTCCAGCATCCGGGCCGCGAGCTTGCCTGCGTCTTTCTTCGATTCGCCCTCGATCAGCGCGCGCACGGTCGAGCCGATCTTGCGCCGGTGATAGGCGGTCGTCACCGCATTCTGGGCGTCGTAAAGCCGTTCGAAACGATCGTGCGCGAGGGAGGGGAGGACCTGCTCCCAGCGTGCCGCCGGCGTTCCGCGGCGGACGGAATAAATGAAAGTGAACGCATTGGCAAAGACGCCGGTCTCCACGTAGCGCAGCGTCGCTTCGAAGTCGGCGTCGCTCTCGCCTGGAAAGCCGACGATGATGTCGGTCGTGATCGCCCAGTGCGGCATCCGCTCGCGAAAACTCGCAACGACGCTACCGAACTGCCGCATCGTATACTTTCGGTTCATCCGCCGCAGCATCGCGTCGCTGCCCGATTGCAAGGGCAGGTGCACGCGCGGATTGAGTTGCTCGATGGCCACCAGATCGTCGACGATCTTGCCGCTAAAATCTTTGGGATGAGGCGAGATGAAGGTCAATCGCTCGAGCCCGGGTTCGCGTGCGACCGCGCGGCACAAGTCGCCGAAGTCTGCTCCCGTTGCCGGATCGCGGTAGGCGTTGACCGTCTGCCCAACCAGCATCACCTCGCGGGCACCGGTGGCGATTCGTTCGCGCACCTCGTCGAGGATCGTTTGCTGCGGACGGTGATCGAAGCGGCCGCGCACGTGCGGAACGATGCAAAACGTGCAGTAGTACGAGCAGCCGCGTTGCACCGTGACAAAACCGCGTAAGTGGCTAAAGGCGTCGGTTACGCAGTCGGCGCTGCCACCCATGGGAACCAGCAGCGCGCGCTCTTCCGCGGCCTCGCTAGAGGCAAAGGCCGGGCGCCAATCGGCTAAGGCGTCGGCCAGCCGCACGAGCTCGCTCGTGCCAAAGACCGCGTCGACGTGCGGCGCAATCTTCTGCATCCGGTCGCGGTCTTGTTCGGCCAAACAGCCGGTGACGACCACTCGCCGCTCCGGGTCGGAAGCCTTCAATACTTTGAAGTGGCCGATGCGACCGTAGGCGCGTCGCTCGGCATTGTCACGAACCGTACAGGTGTTGAGCACCAGCACGTTGGCCTCTTCGGGGACGGTCGCGATGGTATAGCCGGCGGCAGCGGCGCGATCCGCGATGAATTGCGAATCTGCCTCATTCATCTGGCAGCCGTGCGTTTCGATGTAGATGCTGGCCATGGTTTTTTCGGAACCGCCGTGGATTCGCCGAAAGGCGGAGCTTCCCGTTTCGCGAAGGCCAACGCGCCATGCTGACCGAGTCCGGCCTAGCCGCGCTGCGCCCGGCGACCGTCGCTATCGTCGGCCGCCCGAACGTGGGAAAGTCGGCCCTCTTCAATCGCCTGGTCGGACACCGCTTGGCCATTGTCGAGGACACGCCCGGCGTTACTCGCGACCGGCTCTACGCGTTGGCCGAATGGACCGGCCGCACGTTCAGCCTGGTCGACACGGCCGGCATCGACCCCGATCGCGATCGGGAAGGGGACGCCGGAGAAATTGCGCGGGCTACTCGCGGACAAGCCGAAGCCGCCGCGCACCAGGCCGACGCCATCGTCTTTGTCGTCGATGCGCAAGCCGGTCTGCACCCGCTCGACGACGAGGTCGCCGCCATTCTGCGGCGCACGCGCCGGCCGGTCGTGCTGGCCGCCAACAAAGCCGAATCGCCAAGCGCAGCAGCGGCCGTTCACGGCGAGTTTGCCACGCTCGGTTTCGGCGAACCGTACGCCGTGTCGGCGATTCACGGCGAGGGAACCGGCGATCTGCTCGACCGCATCGTCGCGCTGATCCCGCCCGACTCCGGCGTCCAGCATGCGCAAGACGAGATCGCCTTGGCGTTGATCGGCCGTCCAAACGTCGGGAAGAGCTCGTTGCTCAATGCACTGCTCGGCGAGGAGCGCGCCGTGGTTTCCGAAATTCCCGGCACGACGCGCGATGCTATCGATACGGTGTTGCGACGGCGCGACGGCAACATTCGACTGATCGATACTGCCGGTGTGAACAAGCGCCAAGGCGCGCATGGTGCGATCGAGTACTATGCCGCGCTGCGCTCGCTTTCGGCAATCTCCCGCGCCGACATCGCGATTTTGCTGTTCGATGCCACGATAGGCCTTACCGCGCAGGACCGCCGTTTAGCCGGCATCGCGATCGAAGAGCGAAAAGGTTTGATCGTCGTCGGAAACAAGTGGGACCTCGCGCGCGAACAAGGCGAGTTTCAGCAGGCCGAGCTCATCGCTGCGATCTACGATCAAATTCCCTTTGCCCGCTTTGCACCGGTAACGTTCCTCTCGGCAAAGACCAAGCGCCGTTTGGGAAGCCTGTTGCCGCTGGTGAAGAAAGTCGCCGAGAACTTGGATCGGCGGATCCCCACCGCGCAGCTCAACAGTCTGATCCGCGATGCAACGCTGGCGCATCCGGCACCGGCGGTCGGCGGCAAAATGCTCAAGATCTACTATTGCCACCAGCCGGCCGCGCATCCGCCGCTGTTCGTATTTCACTGCAACGATCCCGATCTCGTGCAGAACTCGTACCGCCGCTTTTTGGAAAACGAGATTCGCCGTAACTACGATTTCGAAGGCGTTCCCCTTACGCTGGAGTTTCGTCCTCGCCGAGCCGAGGACATGGCGTGAGCGTGTTGGTGTGGCTGCTCGACGTCGCGGCCGCCTTTGCTGTCGGCTCTATCCCGTTCGGATACCTCGTCGGACGCTTCTTCTACCGCACCGACATTCGCGCGGCGGGAAGCGGCAACATCGGGGCGATGAACGCGCTGCGCACGCTCGGCAAACGCGGAGCTGCGGTCGTGCTGCTGCTCGATGCGGTCAAGGGATTCGTGCCGGTCTTCGTGGCCGCGCGCTGGTCGCACAGCGAGCCGATCGCGGCGGCGGTGGCAGTTGCCGCGGTGCTGGGGCACTGCTTCTCGCCGTGGCTGAACTGGAAGGGCGGCAAGGGCGTTGCCACGTCGTTCGGCGCGATCTTCGGCTTGAGTTGGAAGGCGGGTCTGGTCGCCGTCGCAGGTTGGGTCGCCGGCGCACTGCTAACCCAATATTCCTCGGTCGGCTCGATGCTGGGCAATCTGGTTGCGCCGTTCGCCCTATGGTTCTTTACCGGCTCGTGGGCGTATACGGCCTACGGCATCTTTGCGGCGCTCTTCATCATCTTTACCCACCGCGAAAACGTGGGGAGATTGCGTGCCGGGACAGAGAATCGCATTCGCCTATCGCGCGTTCGCCCCGATGCCTAAAGGGGAGCCCTCCGGCGCATACCAGGGCAACGGCGCGAACGCTGCGTATTGGGGCTGGTCATGATTTCATCGAACGACTTCCGAAACGGGGTCACCATCGTCATCGACGGCAACCTGTGGACGGTCGTCGACTTTCTCCACGTCAAGCCGGGCAAAGGCTCGGCCTTCGTGCGCACGCGCTTGAAGAACGTCAAGACCGGCGCCACCGTCGAGCGCACCTTTCGCGCCGGCGAGAAACTCGAACGCGCGACCGTCGACAATCGCTCGATGCAGATGCTCTACAACGATTCCGACGGATTCCATTTCATGGATCAGGAGTCGTTCGAAAACGTTACGTTGCAACGCGACTTGATCGGCGACCCGGCGGACTTCCTTAGAGACGGCATGGTCGTCGACGTACAGTTTCACGATGGGGTTCCCATCGGCGTCGATCTTCCAGCGCACGTCGAGTTGAAGATCGTCGACACCGATCCCGGTTTCAAAGGCGACACCGCGACCAACACCTTCAAACCGGCGAAGTTGGAGACGGGCGCGACCGTGCAGGTACCGCTCTTCGTTAACCCCGGTGACGTCATCCGCATCGACACTCGGGATCGGCGCTACATCGGACGCGTCAACAACTAGAGTGGCCTGACGAGATGACGAAGCGAGCGCGCACGTTAGCCGTCGCTCTCGTGCTCGCCGCGCTCGCCGGCGCTGCAGGCTTGGCGCTGTATGTGGCGCCGGATAATACCTTGCCGGTTGCCAATCGCATCGGCGACTACATCGTCCATCAGAACGTATTGGCGGCGGCCGGGGCCGTCGGTCTGCGCGATGCGCAATCGTACGAGCAGCCGAATCCGAACCTTGCTTTGATCGCGATCGACGAACTGTCGGCCAAAGGCGTGCCGGCCGCTGGGTTGACGGCGTTTCCTTATCCGCGCAGCGTGTACAAGCGCTTGCTGGACCGCTTGGCGGCGGCCGGCGCGCGCGTGGTCGCGTTCGACGTCGAATTCTTGGGAGCGTCGGCCGATCCGAGCCAGGACGCAGCCTTCGCTCAGGGCATGCGCCGCGTTCCCACCGTGCTCCCCTTTCCTATAAATACGACCACGACCGGCCAGATCGGCGAAGAGCTGCCGCCGCGACCGTTGGCAGAAAATGCCGTCGCGCTCGGGTTTGCTTCGCTGGACACGCCCGGCGGCTATTTCGTCGGCCAGCCGCCGGTAATTCGCACCGGCGCGACCGGGACGAACGCCAATCAAACCTTGGTAGCGTTTGCCGCGGCCGCCGTCGGGCGCTTTACCGGCAAGCGTCTACCCGACATACCGCGCGATCGCGGCCGTATGGTTCTGCTGCCGCTGTATGTTTCGTCGGTACAGCAAAACGGCGTGCAAGAATGGACCGACCTACGCGTCGCCCAGACTCTTCCATTCGGCGCCGCGCTGACCGTGCCCATCGCCGACCTGCGCACGCTAGCCAAAGGGAAGTTGGTTGTGGTCGGTTCGACCGCCGAGGCCTTAGGGGACTTTGCCGTCACCGCGGCGGGGCGTCAGCCGGGCGTTTTCATGAACCTGCGGTTGATGGATCAGTTCTTGACGGAAACCTACGTGCGACCGGTGCCCAAATGGTTGGACATCGGGCTCATCATCCTGCTCCCGTTGCTCGTCGGCTTGGCGCTGGCCGAATTGCGCCCGGCGATCGGTATTGCGGTGAGCCTCATTGCGGTCGCGGTTTATGCCGCGTTTGCCATTGCGCTCTACTCGTCGCGACTGATCTGGATCGATCTCATCCACGTTGCCGGCGCGATGCTGCTGGCCACGCTTCTCGTCGGTCTCTTTCGCGTGCTGACCGAAGGCGCGCAGCGCCGTTTGGTCACTCAGATGTTCGGCGTGCACGTCAGCCCCGCCGTCGTGCAGGAGATTCTAAAGACCGACGACCCCAAGGCCGCGCTGAACCTCAAGGGGACGCGCGTCAACGCGACGATCTTCTACAGCGACATTCGCGGGTTTACCGCGATGTCGGAGACCATGACGCCGGAAGAGATCTACACCCAACTCAATCAATATTTTGATGCGATGTGCAAGATTATCTTCAAGTACGGCGGCTACGTCGACAAGTTCATCGGCGATTGCATCATGGCGGTCTTCTCGGCGCCATTTCAGACGCCGGACGACGCAGCTAAAGCCGTTCGCGCCGCCGTCGAGCAACAAGCGCTAATCAAGCGTTTGTCCGATGGTTGGCAGGCAAACGGCAAAAAGGCGTTCACCGTCGGCATGGGGATCAATACCGGCGACGTCGTGATGGGTAATCTCGGCGCAAGCTCGCGCATGAACTATACGGTGATCGGGGACAACGTCAACGTTGCCTCGCGTCTCTACAACGTGGCCAAAGGCGGTGAGATCATCATCAGCGAGTCCACCTACGAGCACGTCCGCGATTTGGTCGAGGTGGACGAGCGCGAGCCGGTCATGGTGAAGGGCAAGAGCGCGCCGATTCGCATCTACAACGTCACCGGCATCAAGGGCGACGGGCCATCGAGCAGCTGAAGCTCCCGCTCGAACTTTTCGCTACCGGTCTGATCGCCGCAACCTTCGGATCGATGGTCGGCTTAGGCGGCGGGTTCATCGTCGTGCCGGCACTGCGCTTGCTCTTTGGATTGGGCCCGGCCGAAGCGGCCGGAACGTCGCTGGCGCTGGTCGTCGCTAACAGCGCCAGCGGTGCATTTACGTATATGATGCAACGGCGCGTGCACGTCAAGATCGGCTTGTTGATTGCGCTCGGCGGCTTTCCGGGATCGATTCTCGGCGCTCTCGCCGTGGCGCGCATGCCCGCCGAAGATTGGGATTGGGCACTGGCACTTTTTCTCGTCGTCGTCGGCTTCGATATGATTTGGAACCGCTCGCGCCGCATGCACGCGGCTCGCGCCACGGCCGACGTTCGCACGATAAAGGGAATGTCGTACAGGGCAGCCTCTGCCGCAGGCTTCTTTGTGGGTTTCTTCTCCAGCCTTTTCGGCATCGGCGGCGGGGTGATCGTCGTCCCGGTGCTGTTGTACTTCTCGGAGCTGCCGGCGCACGCGATCAGCGCCACCTCGCATTTCGCGATCTTCTTGACGTCGCCGGTTGGCTTGGCAACGCATGCGCTGCAGCACAACATCCATCTTGCCTACGTGATTCCGCTGGTGCTCGGCGGCCTCTGCGGTGGGCCGATCGGCGCCCGTCTTTCATTGCGGCTCGATGCACAGCAGCTGCAAATTCTGGTGGCTGCGGCGCTGGCATTGGCGGCGGCGTCGCTCGTCGCGCGACACTTGTTTTAGAAACGCGTCAGTGGGTAAAGACGACGACCTGCTGCGCGCCGCGATCGTTGGTCCAGAAAGCAGTGGCATCGTAGGCTAATCCGCGCACCTTGAACGGGATCCGGGCCAGGTCTTCGTAGGCCGCACCGGACTGCATGCCGATGCGCCCGAGATATCCCTCATCGGTGTCGACGTTATCGGTCGTGACGAGGTAAAAGCGATCGTCGACGAGGGTCATGCCGACCGGAATGCGCGGCAGCTCGATCGTTCGGACGATCCGTGCCTCGGAGTCGAGCTGCACGATTCGGCGATTGTGGGCCTGGCTCAGGAATAGCGCCCCGCTGCCGTCGACCGCCAAGTGCGAGCCGGTAAACTCGGGGCAAGGACGCTTATCGAAGAATCCGCGCGCCGGCACGAAACGGACGATGTAGCGGTCGTCCTCGTCGCCCTGACCGACGACGACCAGCAGCTCTTCGCCGTTCGCGGTCATTCCGATCGGCTCGCCGGGAACGTCGGCGCTGGAGTGGTTCGCCCAGTTCGCGCGGTTCATCTCGAAGATGCGCGCCTCTTCGACCGACCCGACCCAGATTCGATCTTCGTGCGCCGCGATACCGATGTTGCGCGGTCCGGGAGCAGGATGGCGGTCGCGCTCTTGGATCCCGTTCATGCGGCGTTATTGCCTACGATTTCGCGGTGTAGGCGGTGCACCACCCATTTGGACTGATCGAGCCGTCGACGACCGCACAAGTGCCGCTGGCGGTTGGCGTCTTCCCGGCCGTGAAAAACTTACAACCGGAGCATTTCTGGCCGTTCTTGGGAGTCGATTGGTATTTGAACTGCGCCTTCGATCCTTTCGCCGCGGCCGGCATTGGGATCGAGGCGAGGAATCCGGCCAATGCCGGTAAGACGATCAGCCCGGTGAGTGCTTCGCGCCGGCTAACGCTGCGTTCCAAACGCTTCATTAAATTAGCATCCCAAGAAGTCCCACGGACTCCTCAAGTCCTATACCCAGTCGTGCCGCTGCGCTCCCGCCCGATCTTTATTTTGGGCTTGTCATCTCCTTAGGCACGACGAACCGGTCAAAATCTTCGGCACTGACGTAACCGAGCGTCAGCGCCGCCTGCTTCAACGTCGTCTTGTCGTGGTGCGCCTTCTTGGCGATCTCCGCTGCCTTGTCGTACCCGATCTTTGGCGAGAGCGCGGTAACCGTCATCAAGGAGTCGCCCAAGTACTTGGCAATGACGTCGCGGTTCGGTTGCAACCCTTCGACGGCGTGCTCGCGGAACATCGTGCACGCATCCCGCAACAGCGTCGTGGAGTGCAAGAAGTTGTAGATCATCACCGGATTGAACACGTTTAGTTCGAAGTTGCCCTGCGACGCGGCGAAACTGATCGCCAGATCGTTCCCATACACCTGAACGCAGACCATCGTCATCGCTTCCGACTGGGTGGGGTTCACCTTGCCCGGCATGATCGAGGAGCCGGGCTCGTTCTCGGGCAGCGTAAGCTCGCCGATGCCGGCGCGCGGTCCCGACGCCAGCCAGCGAATGTCGTTGGCGATCTTCATCAGCGCTGCGGCCAGCTGTTTGAGGGCGCCCGATGCGAAGACGAAGTCGTCGTGCGACGCGAGCGCGGTAAACTTGTTCGGGTGCGAGCGGAACGGCAGGCCGGTAAGCTCGGCGATCTTGTGCGCGGCGCGCTCGGCGAACTCGGGGTGCGCGTTGAGTCCGGTACCGACGGCGGTGCCGCCGATTGCAAGATCGTAAAGGTGACCCAGCGCCTCATTGCAGGCGACGATCGCACGGTCCAGCTGGCTCACGTAACCGGAGAACTCTTGTCCCAACGTCAATGGGGTCGCATCTTGTAGGTGCGTGCGGCCGACTTTGACGATCTCCTTCCACGCCACCGCCTTCTCGTGCAGCGCGTCGCGCAGTCGCGAGACCGCCGGCAGCATGCCGACCAGCGCCTGAGCGGCTGCGACGTGCATCGCCGTCGGAAACGTGTCGTTCGAGGATTGCGACATGTTGACGTGATCGTTGGGATGCACCGGTGCCTTCGAACCTAGTTGGCCGCCGGCCAGCTCGATGGCGCGATTCGAGATGACCTCGTTGACGTTCATGTTGGTCTGGGTGCCCGATCCGGTCTGCCATACACGCAGCGGAAAATGTGCGTCGAGTTTCCCCGAGATCACGTCGTCGGCCGCGTGCACGATAAGATCCGTCTTTTGGTCGTCGAGCTTGCGCAGATCGTGGTTGACCAGCGCGGCAGCCTTCTTGAGGGTCGCCATCGCGTGGATCACCTGCCGCGGCATCACGTCGAGCGGCCAGGTGGCGTCGCCAATATCGAAGTGAATCAGCGAACGCGCGGTCTGCGCGCCATAGTATCTGTCGGCGGGAACGCTAACCGAGCCCATCGAGTCGGTCTCGGAACGCGTCTCTAGCGCACCGCTTGGAATTGTTTTTGCAGTGGTCATCTCACGTACCATTTTGCCGCTTTGACCACCGCAGGCGCCCGGACTTCGGTCGCATGCGTCCGGTCCTCTGCTACTTTCACACCGGCCGGCCCGGCCGGCGAAGCAGCCTAGCGACTGCGGTTGGCGGCGCGCTCCAGACTATTGCCCAGGAGGACCGCTTCGGTAACTTCGTAGATCGTCAGCGGAAAGCGGGCGTCGAAGCGCTGCTTGTTGCACCGCGGGCAAGAGACCGGCCTTCCCGGCCAGCGCCGCCGCAGCACTTCGAAACTGCAATGCTCGCAGCGCAGGATGTAGCGCTTGGCGGACTCGCTGCGCGGCCGCGCATTCCCCAGATCGTGATAGATCGAGGTAAGGCCGCAATCGCGCATCTTTCTTTTGAAATGCGCTCCATGCCCGCTATCCCGATAGCGATCGTAGCACCACGCATGAATCATCTCGTGGAGGAGCGTCTCCTCGAGCGCTCCCGGGTGTTGGCGGAAATGTTTGGGCGAGAGTTCGATCAGCAGCGGCGCTTCGCTGTAAGTGATGCGCCCGGCCGAATTGGAAAACCGTTCGTTGTAACGAATCCGGCAGTCGGGTACTTCGCCGTTGAACTTCTCGTAGTTGAGCCGCGCGAAGAGCAGTTGAAGCTCGGCTTCGGTTGGGACCACGGATGATTCGATTCGCCGTGCGTCCAAACGACTCATCGTGCGATCTCCGACCGACTCCGGCGGCTTACCGCCGCGCATATACGTGCCGATCGTCGTGGTCATTGCGGCGATCTTCCTGAGCCTGATCGGCTATTTCTTGGCCAAGGGATTCGGCGCCGGCGGCTCGGTCTTTGGAAACGGAAAAACGACGGTTGCAACGCAGAGCGGTGCCACGAACGTGGAGGGCGGTCCGCCGCCGGCCGTGCTCGCCCAGCTGCGCACCCTGCGCGAACGGATCGCCGCCCATCCCAACGACGACGTCGCGCTGACCCAACTCGGCGATCTCTACCTTGCCGCTAATAAGTTCGCCGAAGCCACGCCCTACTATCGCCGCGCGCTGCGCGCGAATCCCAACAACGTCGCCGCCAAGACCGGACTGGAACAAGCCCAGGCCGGCCTCGCGCAGGAAGGTCATTGATGCGAATCTATCTCTCGGCCGATATGGAAGGCACCGCAGCCGTCTGCTCGTGGTCGCAATGCGATCCGAACAACACCGACGAGTATCCCATCTATCGCCGCTATATGACGCGCGAAGTGCGAGCCGCCGTCGAGGGTGCGCGGCGCGGCGGGGCGACCGAGTTTACCATCAACGACTCGCATTCGACGATGCGTAACCTGTTGTGGGACGAACTCCCAACCGACGTACGAGTCATCTCCGGGTTGCGCAAACCCGGATCGATGACCGAAGGTCTTTCCGGTGAGTTCGCGGCGGCAATGTTCACCGGATATCACGGCACAAGCGGCGCGCTCAATGCGACGCTGGCCCACACCTACTCGTCGGAAACCATCTACAACATAACAATCAACGGGGTGCGCTGTAGCGAGGCGCTGCTCAACGCTGCGCTGGCCGGGTATTACGGCGTGCCGTTGATCTTCATTAGCGGCGACCGCACGATCGTCGACGACGTCTGCGGCGCCATGCCCTGGGTAACCGGCGTAGCGGTGAAAGACGCCATCGGCTACTACGCGGTAAACTCGCTCACCCCGGCAGCCGCGCAGGAGGCCATAGCCGCTGGCGCCCGCAGCGCGGTCGGGCGCATGGGCGACGCCGTGCCGTTTACGTTCGAACCGCCGATCACCATGGATCTCGAATTCACCGGCGTAGCGTGCGCCGATATGGTCGAGCTGATGCCCGGCTTCGCGCGTACCGACGGACGCACCGTGCGCTTCACGGCGGAGGACTACCCAACGGTCTTCCGCGCCTTCGTAGCCGCCTTTCGCTTAGGCGGCGCCGCGCTGATGCCGGCATGAACCTTTATATATCGTGCGACATGGAGGGCACGGCGGGGGTTGTCGCCTGGGAGCAATGTGACGCGCGTACGCCCCACCCGGAGTACGCAGCCTATCGGCAGTTGATGACCGCCGAAGTCTGTGCGGCTATCGAAGGCGCGCGCGCCGCGGGAGCCGGCGACGTGCTGGTCAACGACTCGCATGGCCCAATGCGCAATCTCGACGTGGACGCGCTGCCGGCCGGCGTCCGCGTGATCTTCGGCAACCGAAAGCCGTATTCGATGGTGCAGGACGCGAGCGGCAAGTTCGGCGGCGCATTCTTCACCGGCTATCACGGCGCGATCGGCGACGCGAATGCGGTGCTCGCCCACACCTATTCACCCGCCGTCATCTACGAAGCGCGTTTGAACGGCGTACGCTGCAGCGAGGCGACGTTAAACGCCGCATACTTGGGCCATTGCGGCATACCCTTACTCATGATCACCGGGGATCGTACGACCGTCGAGGAGGTCCAAGAGCAGATGCCCTGGGTGGAGGGCGCGATCGTAAAAGAATCAATCGGAAACTTCGCCGCCGACTCGCTGTCGCCGGCGGCTGCCCAAGCGAGTATCCGCGCGGCAGCCCAGTCGGCAGTTGCGCGACGGTCGCAGGCCAAAAGGTTCGTTGTGCCCTCGCCGATAACGCTGGATATCGAGGTTGCTAAGGTTGAACAGGCCGACCTGATCGAGCTCATCCCCGGCTTCGATCGCCCGGCAGCGCGCTCGGTCCGCTTTACCCATGCGGATTACCCGACCGTATTTCGTGCCTTCATGGCCGCCGTGCGGATGGGGAACGCGACCTAAGGAGGCTTCCGGCCGCCGGTCCCCGCTTTCCTAATCCCGGCGCGAAGTGGACACCTGATGCTCCAAAGTTTGGCGGCCACTCGGCCCGCGCCGCCCCCACGCGCACGGGCTATGGTAGCGATATCCGCTTGCTCGGAGGGGTCACACCAATGTCGCGTCCATCCGCTATCACCTTGCCGGCGCTCGCTACTTTTCTCGCGCTCGGCCTCGCTTCGTGTGGAGGAGGGGGCGGCGGTGGCAGCGGCATGCCCGCGACCTCGCCACCCACAACCGCACCACTGAACGTAAGCACGCCGCCCCCTAACGCGACGGCGCTTGCGAGTACCATCGTGACCGATGCCGGCAAGATCATCGGCGGCGACGGCGATTTTACTCCTCAGCACGGCGATACGAGCAGCGGCGCCAGTGGCCCGGTCAACAACGTCTTCGATTCGATCCCCTGCTTGCCGACGATGCCCGACAACCAATACCACCGGCATACCTATCTCGGCATCCTGGTTCAAGGTAAGCAGGTCGCAATTCCGTACGGAATTGGAATGGACAATCCTGGCATGCCCGACGCCACCGGATTCGAGAACACCGCGACGTGCTTCTATTACATTCACACGCACGATCGCAGCGGTTACATCCACGTCGAGCCCAACGGCGTCGTTTCGTATACGCTCAGCGACTTCTTCAAGGTTTGGG
>JBPYDW010000255.1:0-5801 GCA_051986335.1 Vulcanimicrobiaceae bacterium
GCGCATCGCGCTCGGGCTCTACCAGTTGGAAATGCTCAAACGCGATGCGCTCCCGTTGCGAATCGAACATCGCGATGCGATGGACCGCTGGAGCGGCGCGGCCAAAGGATCGCGCGAAGTCCGGCTATGCGTTTCGGACCAAATCGAGGTCCCGGTCGCGGTTGGGCTGTTCGACGCGATGATCGTGCTGCCGAAGCATCTGCTCGAGCGTTTGGATGGCGGCGAGATCGACCAGATCAGCCTGCATGAGTTGGCCCACTTGCGCCGCGCCGACGACTGGACGAACGGATTGCAGCGGATCGCGCAAGCGTTACTGTTCTTCAATCCCGCAGTGCAGTTCGTTGCGCGGCAGATGGACCTCGAGCGCGAGGTCGCGTGCGACGATTGGGTGCTGGGCTTGACCGGCGCCGTGCGTCCGTACGCGTTCTGTCTGACCAAGATGGCCGAAGTAACGGCGTGGCCGCACCGTCCGCTGGCAGCACCCGGCGTCTTCGCCTCGCGCCGGCATATTTCGATTCGCATCGAGCGGCTGTTGGCGGCGCGCCGCGCGATCGGCTCGGCGCTGGCCCCGGGCGCCTCGCTGGCGGTGGTCGGCGGACTGGGAGTTCTGGCGATCGTGCTTCTGGCGGTCACGCCGGGCGTTGCGTACACCAGCGCCACGCATGACTCGAGCGTGGGTGCAGTCGTAACGAAACCGCATCGCACGAACGCCTCGGCTCCGCCGCATACGGCGAAGCCTGCCAACCCGCGACGCGAACGTCCGCAGCCGACGGAACGGCCTCCGGCAGCGATTCCGGGCGGACCGACCCAGGTAGCTTACGTCAAAAAGAATGCGGCACCGACGCGCGAACTAGCCCCGCCGCCGGCACCGCACGCCCCAAGCCTACCACGAGCGGCCGCCGTCTCGCACCTCCACGCAAAGACGGCGCCGCTCGCTGCCGGCGCACTTGGTCTGGCGACCGGAGTGACGGCAAGCGCGGCAGCGACTGCCCACGCGGAAGGTTTGGCGGTCGCCGCTCAAACTCTTGGCGCACTAAAAGATGCGTCCGATCCCAGTAAGTCGTGGAACTGCTCGGGCTGCAACTTCAGTGGTGCAAATCTTGCCGGTCACGATTTTAGCGGGCAGTCGCTGGTTGGTGACGATTTCAGCAACGCGAATTTACGCGGCGCAAACTTCCGCAACGCCAAGCTCAGCGGCACCGATTTCAACAAGGCCGATCTGAGCAATGCTTCCTTCGCCGGCGCCAACATGACCGGCTGCGATCTGTCGGGCGCAAACCTCACCGGAACCGACTTCCGGGGGGCCAAACTCACCGGTTGCGACGTCGACGTCGCTGCGCTCTCGCCGTCGCAAGCCGAAATGATCCTGCGGATGTGCACCGGCTGTGATTTTAGCAAGGCGAACTTGCGCGGGCGCGACTTGCGCGGCATCGAGCTCACCGGTGTCGATCTGTCCGGAGCGGACCTTCGCGACAGCGACCTTTCGAACGCAAAGTTCAGCGGCGTCGATCTTAGCGGTGCCAAGCTGCAAGGAGCCAAGCTCGACAATGCACGCTTCATCGGTTGCGACTTCTCAGGAACCGACCTGCGCGGCGTCGATCTGTCGCGTGCGGTCATGACCGGCTCGTCGCTCGGTGACGCTATCTTAAGGTAGAATCGCAAACGCCGGGGCGGCGGCCGTGTGTGCTGCGGCCCGGGCATCGCATAGCCAAAACGAATCATCAGGAGAAAAGTATGACGGCTCTAACGGTACGCGCGGTTGCAATCGTAGCGACGATCGCCTGTTCGTTACTAATGATCGTCGCTCACGCTCAGGGTGCGCCGGTGAATCTTCCCAAATCATGTGCCGGCTGCAACTTCGCGGGAATGGACTTGCACGGGCTGGACCTTTCGGGAACGCGTTACGCCGGTGCCGACTTCAAGGGCGCCAATTTACAGAATGCCAATCTGCGTGACGCGCGATTGGCCGGAGCGGACTTCGAGAACGCCGACCTGCGCGGTGCCGACCTGCGCGGCGCGAAGCTCGCCGGATGCAATTTTCACAATACCAAGTTTGCCGGTGCACAACTCGACGGCGTGAACATCGCCGGAAGCGACCTGCGATTTGCGTTTGACGGGATCGACGACGCCCAAATCCGAGCATTGCTCGCCCGCTGCGCCGGCTGCGATCTGAGCGGCGTCGACGTGCACGGTCGCGACCTGCACGGCATAAACGTTGTCGGCAGCGACTTTCAAAATGCTAATCTGAGCGGCGCGAGCCTCGCCGGTGCATCGTTGGAAGGCACCGATCTTCGCGAAGCCAACCTGAGCCGTGCCGATCTGCGCGGCGCGTCCCTCTGCTGGCACAATAGCCACGACGACGACGCACCTGCCGGCAGCGATGAAATCAGCTGCGTCAACTTGCGCGGCGCCGATCTACGCGGCGCAAACTTGACGCGGGCGCAGATCTGCTCGCGCGTGAACGGCGTGAGGCAATGCAGCGCGGTCAGCGCGGCCGTCTTGCGCGACAAGTCGGGCTCGACTCTCGACGGCGCGATTGGCCCGTAGCGCCCACCGGGTTTCCAAGCCCGCACTCAGAAACCACTGACTTTCGACGTAACAAGCAGGGTGGCTGGGCCGTTAACGGTGTAGAATGGGCCGGAATATGTACAAAGCCGCCTGTGCCGCGTTGGTTCTGGCCATTGGCGTGGCCGTCTCGATATCGTCAGGGTCGAACGTCGCAAGCGCCGCGACGCCAAAGCCCAAGGCCTCGAAGCTGCCGTATCCCACTATCGTGCACGTCGTGAGCCGGCCGTTGTGCCTGGCTCTGCGCTCGCACGTCGGTCCGATCGTCGGCGCGCTGATCGCCAACGACGCGACGATCGCCAAGGGCCAACCGCTCTTCGCCGACTACAATAAGTATAACGGCTCGCAGGCCCAGGCGCATGAAGACATTACGCTGCTGCGAATGGAAAACCTCATCGGGCCGTTGGTCAAGAACTTCGATGCGATCGACAAGCTGCTCAACGACAAGTCGGTCTTTCATTATCCGCCGCGCGACAACGACGACGTACGCCTGTGGAAGATGCGGGACCAGCTGCAGACCGTCGTCGACGATCAAAAGGCCTCGCTCGACGTTATCAGCGGCTTCGTCGCAACGACGCAGTTGGCGCAGATGCAGCACGAAGGCATCGACGAGGCCGCCAAGACGATCAACGCTCCCGATCCGGGCAGTACGCCGTCGGGCATTCCGACGGTGAACCCGGCCTTCGCAAATCCGGAAAACGCCGGCTTGCCGCAAGACCCCCATCAGATCGACTTGGCCAACATCCCGGGGCTCACGTTGGGAGCCAATCCGACGACGCGCCTCGCCGACGGGCTCAAGTGGACGCGCGATCAAGCGCAAGTCCACGAAGCGCCGGCATCGCAAACGATATTGGCGAACGTTCAGGACTGCCGGCCGCCGGCCGCGTCGCCGTCGCCCGCGCCGTCGCCGACGCCTACGCCGACGCCGTAGCCTCCGCCACCGGGCGTTTGTAGCTGGATCGTTTCGCCGGGATGCCAGGCGAAGCTACACTTCGCCGCTAACGGTTCCGCCGTTCCGTCGTCGTGGAAGAGTTGGTGAACGCCGCGCGCTCCGTCGCCACCCCCTAACGCACCGGGCGGTGCTTTCGTGTGTCGATCGGCGAGCAACGTCGCCTGCGCCGTTCCGTCCAGCAAGCGCACGGCGCGGATCAATCCGCTGCCGCCATGAAAGCGGCCTGCACCGCCGGTTCCGGGCGCAAACTCGTAGCGCGTTACACGCAGCGGATAGTCGCGCTCGATGGCTTCGATCGGTGTATTGAGCGTGTTGGTCATGTGGCATTGAATGCCGTCGATACCGTCGGCGGTCGGCCGCGCGCCCATGCCGCAACCATTGGTCTCGTAGAACGCCCAGCTGCGGCCGAGTGACGTCCCGCCGATCATGACGTTGCTCATCGTTCCGCCGCTAGCGGCCGGCACGCGTGCCGGCACGGCGCGCGATAGCGCTTGCAACACGACGTCGGCGTTACGCGTCGACGTCTCGACGTTGCCGCCGCCGACCGGTGCCGGCCGGCGCGGGTTGAGCAACGTGCCTTCGGGGACGTCGACACTCACCGGACGGAAGCAGCCGTCGTTCATCGGGATGGTAGGGTCGGTTACGGCGCGCAGCGCGTAGTGAACGCCCGACAGGGTCACGCCGAACACGGCATTGAGGGGATAGCCGACTTGCGGGTGCGTGCCCGCGTAGTCGAAATGCACGTTGCCGTCGCGCAGCGTCATGCGCACGCAAATCGTCAGCGACGGCGTGCCGTCTCGATCTTCGAGTGCATCGGATGCGTCGAACGCGCCGTTGCCGAGGGCGCGCAATGCCGCGCGCATGCGCGCCTCGCTCGCGTCCAACGCGAGTTCGACGGCAGCGGCGACGACCGTTGCGCCAAACCGCTCGTAGAGCTCGAGCAGACGCCGTTCGCCGACCACGTTGCCGGCGACTTGCGCCCGAAGGTCGCCGGCGCGCGCATCGGGCGTGCGGGAGTTTGCTGCGAACAGCGTGACGGTCTCTTCGAGAACGGCGCCGTTGCGCATGAGATGCAGCGGCGGGACGACGAGACCCTCGGCAAACAGATCGGGCGCATCGGCGGAGATCGAGCCCGGCACCATGCCGCCGACGTCGGCGTGATGCGCCTTATTGGCCGCGTAACCGATGAGGTTGCCGTCGAAGAAGACGGGGCGTATCACCGTGACGTCGTTGAGGTGCGTTCCGGAGAGATACGGATCGTTGACGACGTACATGTCGCCGGCTTTTGCCTTTCCGTACGTGCGCTCGAGGTATGCGAGCGTACGTTGCAGTCCCCACGGCAGCGATCCGAGATGCACGGGGATGTGTTCGGCTTGCGCGATCAGGCGGCCGCGGACGTCGAAGAGCGCGCACGAGTGATCGAGCCGCTCCTTGATATTTGGAGAGTAGGCCGCGTTGCGCACGGCCTGTCCCATCTCTTCGCTGGCATAGACCAGGGACGCGGCGATGACGTCGGCGACGATCGGATCGACGTTCATCGCTGCATCTCCAGGCGTTGATCGCCAACGCGCAGCTTCCAGCCCGGAGCGACGTACGTTACCGCGTCGTACTGCTCGACGAGTGCCGGTCCATGCAGCGTTTGCTCGCCGGCGAGCCGGTCACGCTGATAAACGGGAACGGCGGTTGGGGTTCCGGCGATCCACACGTCGCGGTGCTCAACGGCCGGCGCGTGACGTGCGCCGATTGCGCCGAGCGCGCGGGCCGTCGTCGGGCGTGCGAGCGAGGCCGTCGACGTCGAGCGCAGGTTGACGACTTCAACGGCCTCGCCGGCAACGGCATAGCCGTAACGGCGTTCGTGGGCGTGGTGAAAGCCGTCGCGCAAACCGCCGACCGCACCGTCGCAAGCGACGGTGAGTTCGAAGCTCTGTCCTCGATAGCGTGCGTCGGCTTCGCGTAGCGCGTTCACTTGGGTCGCGCCTTGAGCCAGCAGTTGGGTGCGCCCATGCGATTCCAACTCGGCAAAAAACCTGGCCAGATCGGCGTCGCTGAGCTCGTCGCACGTTTGCAGGACCGGGTGCAAGAACGTTGCCCGCAGATCGGCCGCCAATAGACCGTCGGCGGAGAAGAGGCCTGGGCGCAGTGGGACACAGATCCGGCCGATGCCGATCTCTTCGGCGAGCGCGCAAGCGTGCAGCGGGCCGTTTCCGCCAAACGCAATCAGCGTGAACGCACGTGGATCCAGGCCGCGCTCGACGGTGACGATGCGCAGCACTTTCGCCATCTG
>JBPYDW010000256.1:0-8713 GCA_051986335.1 Vulcanimicrobiaceae bacterium
CCGGTCTCGCCCACGCGACCGAACACATGCTCTTCCGAGGAACCAAGGACGTTTCGGCCGGACAGTTTGCCGATATCGCCGCGCGGGCTGGTGCCGAGTACGATGCGCAGACGAGCAACTACAGCACGCGCTTTTATTTCAAGCTCCCGTCGGCATACGTTCCCGTCGCATTGCGCCTGGAAGCCGACCGAATGAACGGCGCCGTCATTGCGCCCAGTGCATGGAAGACGGAGCGCGGTGCGATCGAGCAAGAGATCCGTGCCGACCAGTCGGTTCCGGGATGGGCCGTTGGCGAGCGCGTTCGCCACGCCGTCTTCGGTTCGACCCCTTATGCCGAAGACGCCGGGGGCACGATTCCCAGTTTTGAGAAGATGACGGCGGCCGACATCGCCGCTTTCTACCATAATTGGTACCACCCGAACAACGCGACGCTGGTGATCTCCGGCGACATCGATCCGGCCGAGACGCTGGCGCAAGTGCGTTCGCTGTTCGAAGGAATTCCGGCGCAGCCGCTGCCGGTGCGCTCGCCGATCGTGGTGTCGCAACCTTCGGCAGCAACGATCGACGGCGGCATCGCCGAGCTGCCCGTGCCGGTCGTCGGACTGGCCTACCGTTTTCCATCGCTTGCCGATCCCGATTACGCTGCCGGTCAAGTGCTGGCGCAGGCGCTCAACAGCGGACGCGGCGCGCTCTTTGATTTGACCGCACAGGGTTCGGTGCTCTTTGCCGCGGCATTTGCAGCGGCGTATCCGGAGATCGGCGTCGGCGAGGTCATCGCCGCTGGGCCGCCGAGTTCGACGACCGACGCGCTGCAAAAATCACTGCACGGCGTTATCGACCAATATCGTACCCAGGGCATTCCCGACGCCCTGGTACAAGCCGCCAAGACGCGATTGCTCAGCGAACAATCCTATCGCCAGGCCTCGATTTCGGGGTTGGCGTTTTCGTGGGCGAGCGCGCTGGCCGAAGGCCGCGGCTCGCCCGACGACGTGTACGACGCGATCGCACGAGTGACCGATGACGACGTGAATCGCGTGCTGCGCACCGAGATGATTCCCGAGCGCAGCGTGACGATCGCCCTGCGTCCTAGACCGACTGCGGCGCAGCCAAAGGTCGATCCGAATGCCGGCGTTGAGAACGTGAAGTACACGCCCGACGTGCACGAGCCGCTCCCCAGCTGGACCAGCGCGTATTTCGACGCCAAACTGCGGGCGCCGAAGAACGGCGACCTTATCGTTGCACGGATGACCAACGGATTGCGGCTAACGACGCGGCGGGCGACGTTCTCGCCGGTGGTCGTGCTTTCGGGCCATATTCGCAACGCACCGGACCTCTACGAGCCTGCCGGGAAAAGCGGCGTCGGTTCTTTGACCGAATCGTTGCTGGGCTGGGGCACGACGCAGTACGACCGCAAGGCGTATCAGGCGCAATTGGACGCAATTGCGGCGAACGTGACGCTAGGGCCGGACTTTTCGCTGACGGTCGAATCGAAGAACTTCGACCGAGCGGTCGCGTTGCTTGCCGACGGGATGCTGCATCCGGCGTTCCCGGACAGTGCATTCGAACTGCTGCGGCGCAACACTGCGTCATCGCTGGCCGCCGAAGAACACCAGCCGCGCACGCAGGCGGAGATCGCGCAGACCAACGCGCTCTATCCGCCGGGCGATCCGCGACGGCGGCGGGCGACGGCACAGACCGTATCAGCCATTACGACGGCCGACGTGCATCGCTGGTATCAATTTGCCTATCGGCCCGACCTGACCACGATCGCGATCGTGGGTGACGTTACTCCCGCACAAGCGCGCGCTACGATCGCGCGATACTTCGGAGGATGGGAAGAGAAGGGCCCTCAGCCTACCTTCCACTATCCGGTGCTCAAGGCGGGCAAGAGCGAGTCGGTGACGGTGAAATCGCCGTCGAGCCAGCAGTCCGAGGTGACGCTCACCCAAGTGATCGGCGTCCATCGCGGCGACACCGATACGGTTGCGCTCGACCTGGCCAACACAATTCTTTCCGGCGAAGACACCGGTTCGATGCTCTTCCGCGACGTTCGCACCGATAAGGGATACGTGTACAGCATCGATTCGTCGATGGATATCGGCGCGTCGAGCTCGACGTTCTCGATCGATTTCGCTTCCGATCCGAAAAATGCGCTGAAGGCGCAGGCGGCGGCCGTCTCGGTGATTCGCAGATTGCAGACGACGCCGTTGCCGCTCGCCGATCTGCAGCGCGCCAAGGCGCTGCTGCTGGCGCAGCGAGTCCTGCCGCTGGACAGCTACTCGGGTTTGGCCAGCAGCTTGCTCGACGACGTCATCTACGGGTACACGGGTGCCGACGCCGATGCGTACTGGCAGCGATTGGTCGACACGACGCCGCAGCAACTGCAGGCGGCGATGAGGCGCTGGATTAACCCCAACCGCTTCGTCCGCGTCGTTGTCGCACCCGGCGGTTAGCTCATGCTGTCGTTGCCGGCGGCCTCATTTGCCATAGCAAACTTCGCCCGTCGGCGCCTAAGCCTGAACTAACCGCCGGGGCGACAAAGCTTTGGATGCTGGACTGGCCGGTTTCAGCCTGAGAGTGTACCTGCGACGCTGCGGCGGACGCTTTCCAATAGCATCGCGGCTTCGCGCTCGTATTCGGCGAGTTCTTGCGCTTGCGCCGAGATGACTCGTTCGTCTTTCATGAAGAGATGGTTGACGCGCACGTTGTAACCGCACGCGATTGCGCCGGCGGCGGCGAACTCGGCGGCGCAGCCGATGTCGCTGACCAGGTTGCGATTCGGGATCTCCAGCAGGCGCTGCGCGAGGTGCAATACGTCGAGCGCGCGTCCAGCGGCGTGAAGTGGAACCTCGGCCGCGGTCGTCAATGCACGCTCGAGCCCTTCAGCGCGCTTGCGGCGTTCCGCGTCGGTTTGGCGCGGCAGTGCCTGCGCGGTGACGACGGCGCCAAATGCAGCTTCATCGCGCTCACCCGCTTCGCGTAATGCGGCACAGAGTCGATCGGCAGTCTCGATCGCATCTTCGGCCAGCGTGCGAAAGTCGGCGTATCGCGGGGAAGCCGCGCAGATGCGCGCGACCATCGCGAGCAGCGCCGCGCCCGATGCTGCTACGAAGGTCGCAGCACTTCCGCCGCCAGGGGTTGGCGATTCGGAGCCCAATCGAGTTAAATAGGCGTCGATGGTGTCCACGCCGGGAGCTTAGGCGGCGGGGTGCTCGAGCCTTGCGCAGAAGAGACTCCTCCCCATTAGGACAGCTTCTCGTTATTAGGAGATCGATATCGTGCCCGTAATGGAAAAGGCCGCCGGTGCTATCGGTGATGTGAAAGACCGCGCACTCGCGGATTCCGGACGCTCGCGTATCGCGTGGGCGAGCACCTACATGCCCGTTCTGCGCCAGATTCGCGACCGCTTCGAGGCGGAGAAGCCCCTGCGGGGCGTGCGGATCGGCGCTTGTTTACACGTCACGACCGAAACCGCAAATCTGATGCTGGCACTGCAGGCCGGTGGTGCCCAGACGGCGCTGTGCGCCAGCAATCCATTGTCGACCCAGGACGACGTTGCCGCCGCGCTCTGCGAGTACGGCATACCGACCTTTGCGATCAAGGGCGAAGACAACCCGACGTATTACCGCCACATCGAATCGGTTATCGCCAGCAAACCGCAGATGTCGATGGACGACGGATGCGATCTCGTGACGACGATCTTCACCAAGCACAAACATTTGCTGGCGGAGATGATCGGCGGTTGCGAGGAAACGACCACCGGGGTGATTCGCTTGCGGGCGATGGAGCGCGACGGCGTGCTGCCGTACCCGGTCGTTGCCGTAAACAACGCGCTGACCAAGCACATGTTCGACAATCGCTACGGCACCGGGCAGTCGACGCTTGACGGCATCATTCGCGCGACCAACGTGCTACTGGCCGGTCGCGACGTCGTCGTAGTCGGTTACGGCTGGTGCGGACGCGGCGTTGCATCGCGCGCCTCCGGTTTGGGTGCGCACGTCGTCGTGACCGAAGTCGATCCGCGCAAGGCGATCGAGGCGGTGATGGACGGCTATCGGGTCATGCCGATCTCGGAGGCGGCTCGGATCGGTGACGTCTTCGTGACGGTGACCGGCAACTACCACGTCATTCGCGAAGAGCATTTCAATTTAATGAAGGACGGCGCTATCGTCTGCAACTCGGGTCATTTCAACGACGAGTTGGATTTAGACGGTATCGCTCGTTTGGCCACGTCGAAATCGTCGCCGCGGGCATTCGTGGAGCAATATCAGCTGCAGAACGGGCGGCACGTCAGCATCCTGGCCGACGGACGGCTCATCAATCTGGCTGCCGGCGAAGGCCATCCCGCAGCGGTGATGGATATGTCGTTCGCCAATCAGGCCATGGCGGCGGTATTCCTGGCGAAGAATTACAAGGCTCTGGAGAAGAAGGTGTACGACGTTCCCATCGAGATCGATGCAGAGGTCGCGACGCTCAAACTTTCGTCGATGGGCATTAGCATCGACACGCTGACCCCGGAGCAAGTGAAGTACATGGCGTCCTGGTCGGAGGGTACCTAGGTGAAGCAGAAACAGTTATTCACGTCCGAGTCGGTCACCGAGGGCCATCCCGATAAAGTCGCCGATGCCATATCGGACTCGGTGCTCGACGCGATCATAGCCGACGATCCGAAAGCGCGCGTGGCGGTCGAAACCTTTGCCATCACCGGCCAGATCCACATCGCCGGCGAGGTTACGACCACAACCTACGTCGACATTCCCAAGATCGTGCGCGACGCGATCAAGGAGATCGGCTACGATCGCTCGGCGATCGGCTTCGACTACGAGACCTGCGGCGTCAGCGTCTCCATTGACGAGCAGTCCCCGGACATCGCCATGGGCGTTGACGAGTCGCTGGAAGCCAAGGCCGGAGATCACGATCCGTTCGAGCTGGTGGGTGCGGGCGATCAGGGGATGATGTTCGGCTACGCCTGCCGCGACACCGAGGAGCTGATGCCGCTTCCAATCGTGCTGGCGCATAAGCTCGCCAAGCGTCTCACCGACGTGCGCAAGAGCGGCGAAATAAAATATTTACGGCCCGACGGCAAATCGCAGGTGACGGTCGAATACGATGGCGACAAACCGCTCCGGGTCGACGCGGTCGTCATTTCGACGCAGCACGATCCCGACGTTTCGCTCGAAACGATTCGCAAAGACGTCACCGAGAAAGTCATCAACGCCATAATTCCGCGCAACCTGCGCGACGCCGACACGCGCGTCTTCGTCAATCCGACCGGACGATTCGTGATTGGCGGCCCGAAGGGTGATGCCGGCTTGACCGGGCGCAAGATCATCGCCGATACCTACGGCGGGATGGCGCGTCACGGCGGCGGCGCGTTTTCGGGCAAAGATCCGACGAAGGTTGACCGCTCGGCGGCGTACGCCGCGCGCTGGGCGGCGAAGACGGTTGTTGCCGCCGGCTTAGCCGATCGCTGCGAAGTGCAAGTGGCCTATGCGATCGGTGTCGCACATCCGGTCAGCGTGTGGGTCGAGACGTTCGGCACCGGCAAGATTCCCGACGAGCGCATTGCCGAAGCAGTCAGAGCGACGTTCGATCTGCGTCCGGCAGCGATCATCCATCATTTAAATTTGCGCCGGCCGATCTACAAGCAAACGGCTGCCTACGGGCACTTCGGCCGGCCGGAGCTCGACCTTCCCTGGGAGCGATTGGATCGCGTCGACGCGCTGCGCAAAGCGGCAAACTTTACGCCCGCCGTCGTGCGCGAGGCCGTGGCACCGTAAGCCGCGTAGTTTAGCGGGTTTCGTTGCGCACGGCCGGCGTGACCAGGGCGAAGGCCGCGATGATCGCGAAGCCGATGCCGCTGATCGCCATCGCCGGTCGCGCGCCGATGTGATCGGCTAACCAGCCGGCAGCGAGCACGCCGGGCGGCATGCCGCACAAAACCATCAAGCGCACGGCGCCGAAGACGCGTCCGGTCGCTTCCAGCGGGATGACCCGCATGCGCCAGCCGATGATCTGCGAGACCTCAAACGTCGCGCAGGCGCTGCACAGTCCCCAAAAGGTCGCCGCAACCCACAGACTGTGAGTGAATATAACCGGCAAGAATGCGACCGCGTCGATGAGATATGCGACGGTGATGATGCGGCCGAACGGCCAGCGCTGATCGATGCGGCCCGACAGAATAGATCCGACGATCGCGCCGGTGGCGGCGACGCCGAAGAAGAAGCCCACTTGCGGATCGGTCGCGCCAAAGTCGCGCTTCAAAAACGGAATCACGATCGAGTAGGCCGCGAAACCCATGGTGTTGAGCATCAACGCCAGCGTTGCTTGCGCGCGCATCGCATCGTCGGCGAAGAGCATGCGAAAGCCTAGCCGAGCGTCGGCGATCAGCTCGCCAAGCGTCGGGGGATTGCCGGGACTATCTGGTCCTAGCGTTGGAACCAGCGACAGCGAGACTTGGCTGCAGAGATAGGTGAACGCGTTGCTGATCAGCATCGGCAGCGGCCCAAACCAGGCGAACATCGACCCGCCGATCGTCGGCGTTATGAGGTTTGAGGTGCTTTCGGCGGCAACCAATGCGGAGATGGCGCGCGTGCTCGCGTCCTTGCCGAGCACGAACGGCAGCGACGACGTTTGCCCGCCCAAGAAGAAGGCGGCGCAAGTCGAGATGATCACCAGCCCCGCGTAGATGATCGGAACGGTCAGATGATGCGCCGCGAAGAGCGCCGCGAACGATGCCATCACCAAGAAACGTACGAAGTCGCAGGCGATCATCATGCGCCGGCGGTCCATCCGATCGGCGAACGATCCGCCGATGACCGCAAAGAGTGCAAAGGGTGCAACTTCGGCAATAAAGGCAGCGCCGGTCGACAGCGCGGAGCCGGTAAGATGGAAGACGAGCAGCGGCACGGCGATCGTGCGCAAACCGTCGCCAACGTACGACAAGCACTGGCCGATGTAGTAGCGGGAGAAAGCGGGGGAGGCGAAGATGCCTCGGGTTGCGACGGCGGACATGAGGGTGACGGACTCCTGGCAGAAACGAAGAGTGAAGAGGGTCGGAGCGTCGTCCGTCTATCGCATAGTGACGCCGATTTTACGCGGTCATCGCGCCGTTGTCAAACCCGACGAATTTGTCCACAGGGCCCGCGCGGCCGACCGTGCCGGCTTGACGAGGGGGCGGGGCTGGTGTACAAGGACTGAGGTCCGCAACCGCCAAAACGGGGCGGTCCTCGCCGTTCCGGATTAGCTCAGTTGGTAGAGCAGCTGACTGTTAATCAGCGGGTCGTTGGTTCGAGTCCAACATCCGGAGCCATTACAAAAGGGGGCCCGCAATGCGGGTCCCCTTTACTGAAGGACGAGTCCAAACCTCATGTACGCTGCCCGTGGACGCATTCGTACGCATCGGGTTTCCCCTGTATAGGCGCGCATTTTACTTCCACGTGGCTCGAAACGTGATGATCTTGCTGACAGCCATGCTCTTTGCAAATCGTATTGGACGCTGTATGGCATTGCGGTCCCTTGTGCTCGTGACGTTGCGTCCCGTCGTGTGCAGTCATTTCCGAACCCTTTCGATGACGATCGTTAGGTATTTTGCGGTCCCTTCCGGTCGAAGCTACCAGTGAGCCAAGTCTACCCACCAATCGCTGCCGGGATGAGTGGCAGCGAGCAGCCGAACGGCGAGTTTAGCGCAGGGAAACCGCTGAAATCGAACTCCCTTCAGATAAGCTCCTGCGTTTGCGAGCCCCGGTCAGCGGGGTAAGACCGACGTTGCTGTCGGACGGCTCACCGGCGGCCTGGCCCCGGCGACGCGTTGACGTCGTCTGGGCTCGCATCGCGCAAAGCCCAGCGCCTTCACTGCGTTTGGAACGCTCCCATTGCGCCGAGGTCGGCGTCGCCGAACGAGTGCGTCACGAACGGAAAGTGGCCCGCTTGTTGGACCGTAAACTCCGCGACCGCACCGTCGCCGGGCGCGATCGGCACCGTTTGCAGACCGTGTAAGACGTTTTGCGGATTTCCGCCAACGTACACCGTGTCGAAGATCGAGCCAATGACGTGGAAGGCCGAGAAATGGCTGGGACCTGCGTTCACGATGAACATCCGGACGGGATGGTTCACGGCGATTGCCAACGGCTTGGTTAGGTACTGCATTGCATACCCGTTGAACACGACGTAGTCTGGCATCGACTCCCGGGCTTTTTGGAAGTCGCCTTCGTATACACCGGGCGAACCTGGGATGGGTCTGGTGTAGAACTCGCTCTGCACCAGCACGTACGACAGCATGTCGCCGTCAGGCCAGCCATTCTCCGGGTCGACGACCACCGCACCGTACATTCCATTGCTGATGTGCAACAGCACCGGCGGCGTACCGCAGTGATAGAGAAATGCACCGGGATACCGCGCGACCCACGCAAAGCGAATGGTTTGGCCGGGAGCAATCGTCTGATACGCGATGTTCGGCGGCGCAAGCGCCGAATGGAAGTCGATCGAGTGGCCCATCGACGACCTGTTGGTCAGGCTGACATCGATCGTTTGCCCGACGCGCGCATGCACTACCGGTCCAGGAACCGTGCCTTCGAAGGTCCACGCCTTGTACCTGATACCGGGCGCGATTTCCAGCGTCTTGTCGACCAGAACGAGGTTGACGTGCACCTCGTTGCCGCTTGGAATGGGCGGCAGCAGTGCCGGGCTTCCCTCAGGAAGCGCCGTTATGGGC
>JBPYDW010000257.1:0-8174 GCA_051986335.1 Vulcanimicrobiaceae bacterium
CATGAGGTTCTTGTGAAGGCTTTGTGGACGCTCGCAGGGGTTGGGAGGCAGACTCTGAAGGGCAGCCAGCAATGACCCTACTGCGTGGTAAGGGATTAGGGCTCGAGGTCGTCTTATCCCAGGGCGAGCTCGAAGATAAGCTGGTGGAGTTGGAGAGCCGCTTGGCCGAGCGGCCCGATTTTTATCGCGGGACCTCGGCCGTGGCCGTATTTTCCGCCTCGGCCCTGCCCAGCGACCACCAACTCGACCGGCTGCAAACGATCTTGGAGGCCGGCGGAATCGTGTTGAGCGGCCTGATGGGAGGGCCGCAGATCGAGGCGCTGGCTGCCGGGCGACAGCTGGGTTTCTCGCTGGTGCCACTGGGCGGGGACGGAGAGCTGGAGCACCGGCGAGCGTTGCGCCCGCGACCGATGGTGGAACTCTCGGACTCCGCCCGCTCTCTCGTGGCCGATTTCGCCGGAGCGCGTAAAGACGTCGCGCTACGCCGGGGCCGCGGCGAGTCGAGCGTCCGGCGACTGGAACCGCGCGTCGTGGCTCCGGCTGCGAGCGTGCCGGTCGAGACGCATCCAAGCACGCTCTACGAGGTCGGTACCCTGCGCGGCGGACAGTCGCTCCATCAGGTCGGTAACATCGTCGTCGTCGGCGACGTGAACCCAGGGGCGGAGTTGGTCGCCAGCGGCGACATCGTCGTCGTTGGAAGTCTTCGCGGCGTCGCGCACGCCGGTGCGCAGGGCGACGAGCGGGCGCGCGTCGTCGCGCTCGAGTTGGCACCGACGCAGTTGCGCATCGCCACCTACGTTGCCGCCGAAGCCGACGTGCGCGTGAACGATCGCGGTGCCGAGGCCGCCGTCGTGCAGTCGGGGCGCATCGTCATCGTGCCGCTCGATCGGCTCGGTCAAACGGGGAAAGGGGCAACGTCGCAGTGAGCGCTCGCAGAATCGTTCTCACCTCCGGTAAGGGTGGTGTCGGTAAGACGACGACGACCGCGAATCTGGGTGCCGCGCTGGCACGCCGCGGTCTGCGCGTGATCCTTATCGATGCCGACATCGGATTGCGCAACCTGGACTTGGTGCTCGGTTTGGAAAAGCGCATCGTCTTCGACGTCGTCGAAGTTGCCGAGGAGAGATGCCAGCTGCGCCAGGCGCTCATCAAGGACAAGCGCTTCCAATCGCTCTCGATGTTGCCGGCGGCGCAAACGCGCGACAAGAATGCGATTGGCGAAGAACAGTTCGCGTCGATCGTCGCACAGGCGGCAGAAATCGCCGACTACGTGCTCATCGATTCGCCGGCCGGTATCGAAGGCGGATTCCGCAATGCGATCGCCGGTGCGGGCGAGGGCATCGTGGTGACGACGCCCGAAGTCAGCGCCATTCGCGACGCCGATCGGGTGATCGGCAAGCTGGCCGACAAGGGCCTGCCGATCCGTCTCATCATCAACCGGCTGCGACCGGATATGGTGCGCAGCGGCGACATGCTGTCGGTGGACGACGTCTGCGAAATACTCTCGGCCGAATTGCTGGGCATCGTACCCGACGACGAAGAGATCATCGACACCACGAACAAGGGCGAGCCCATCGTGCTTTCCGAGCAGAGCCGCTTGCGCTACATCTACGAAAAGATCGCTCGGCGCTTGGAGGGCGAGCTCGTGCCCTTCACCAGTTTTGACAACCAAGGCTTCTTCGAGCGCCTGATGGGCGCACTTAAGGCGGGGTAAGGTATCCATGCAGGTGCTACAGACTGCGGAAGTTGCGGAACCGGATGCTCTCGAGGCACGGGCTAAACGTGGACGCGCGATCGTCGTCACGTCGGGCAAGGGTGGCGTCGGCAAGACGACGACAACCGCAAATCTCGGCCATGCGCTCGCGGCTCGCGGCTCGCGCGTAGCGCTGGTCGACGCCGACGTCGGCTTGCGCAACCTGGATCTCGTGCTCGGCATGGAAAGCCGCGTCAAGCATCACGTGCTCGACGTGTTGGAGAATGTCGTCGAGCTCGACGACGCCTTGGTCCGCGACAAGCACAACGAGAATCTTTGGCTGCTGGCGGCAGCGCAGGCGCGTGAAAAGGACGAAGTCGAGACGAAAAAGATGGTCGCGCTCGTCGAGCAGCTGCGCGAACGTTTCGAATACGTCTTGATCGACTCACCCGCCGGCATCGAACTGGGCTTTCAGAACGCGATCGCCGGCGCCGACGAAGCGATCGTCGTATGTACGCCGGAAGTTTCGGCCGTGCGCGATGTCGACCGCGTCGTCGGACTCTTGGGCAATCGCTTTCGTCCGCAGCTGATCGTAAACCGATTGCGCCCGGATCTCGTGCGCAAGGGCAAGATGCTCTCGGTAAGCGACGTCGATTCCATTCTGCGGCTGCCGCTGCTGGGCGTCATTGCCGACGCTCCCGAGATTATCATCACGACCAATCGCGGCGAGCCGCTGGCGCTGCGTCACGACGGGCAAGCCGCTGCCGCATTTCACGCGATCGCCGCTCGCGTGGCCGGTGAAGATGTGCCGGCGCCGACCGTCGAGTTAAAAGAATCCTTCCTCGAGCGTCTGGGCAGCATCTTTGGAGCGCGCAAATGATAGAGTGGCTAAGGCGTCTGTTCGGACAGCCCAGCTCCAGCGAAACGGCCCGCGAGCGCCTTCGCTTGGTGCTGATGAGCGACCACCTGTCGCTGGCTCCCGAGATGATCGACAGCATGAAATCCGATCTGGTCGACGTGATCTCCAAGTATGTGGAGGTGGATCGCAGCCGGATCGAGGTCAGCTTCGAGGAGCAGGATCGCGCGCTGGCAATGCTCGCCAATATTCCCATCCTTTCGGTCAACCGCCCGAAGGTCGAGCCTCCTTCCTCGGGGCCGCCCAAGCCGCGCCGCAAACGGCGTAAGAAAGCGGTTGCGACCACGGCCGCGACGTTGCCCACGACGGTAAATCCGGCGCCGGTGACGTAATCTCGGGGCTGATGGCAGCCCTGACCCTCAGCAGCGACGCACGCCGCTACGTCCGCAACTTCAACTGGCCATTGGTCGCCGCCAGCCTATTGGTCACGCTGATCGGCATCGCGTGCATTCAATCGGCGTCGCTGCACGATCCCGATGCGGCCGGCGAAGGGCGCAAGCAAATTTTGTACGCGGTCATCGGCGTGCTGGCGATGTTCGGCATCTCGCTCGTGGATTATCGCGTCTGGCGACGCTGGGCGCCGGGGCTCTACATCATCAATCTCATTCTGCTGTTGGTCATTGCTCGCATCGGGCACAGCGCGATGGGTGCGCAACGCTGGATCTCGCTCGGACCGCTCGGCACGTTTCAGCCCTCGGAACCGGCGAAACTCATCCTGGCGATTTCGATAGCGGCCGTCATGTGTCGCGGCAGGTACGACCGGCTGCAAGACCTTTGGCGTCCGCTGCTGATTACGGCGATCCCAGCGCTGCTGATCCTCAAGCAGCCGGACTTGGGAACCGCGCTCGTCGTGTTGGCGATCTTGACGGCGCAACTCTATTTCGGTCTGACCAACATCGTCGACTTTCTGCTGTATCTCGCCGGCGTGGGAATCGCGGCGGCCGGCGTACTGGTGAGCAATTTTCTCAAGCCCTTCCAAAAAGCGCGGCTGCTCGTCTTTCTCAATCCCAGCGCCGATCCGCAGGGCGCCGGTTATCAACTCAATCAGTCGAAAATCGCCGTCGGTAACGGCCAACTGCTCGGGCGCGGCCTCTATCACGGCACCCAGACGCAGCTCGGCTTTCTGCCCGAAAACTCAAAGGACTTCGTCTTTACGGTGCTCGCCGAAGAGTTCGGCTTTGTGGGTGCGTTTGGGCTGCTCGTCTTGTACGGCGTCATGCTATACGGCGGCATCATTACGATGCTCTCCGCGCGCGATCGCTTCGGCTTCCTCTTGGCAACCGGGATCGTGGCGATGCTGCTCTTTCACGTGATGGTCAATGTCGGCATGACGATCGGCATCATGCCGGTGACCGGCATTCCTCTGCCGTTCATGTCGTACGGCGGCTCGGCGATCATCACGAACTTCATCGCATTCGGCGTGCTGCTGAATATCTACAGTCAGAAAGACCGCCACGTGTTGGGCAACGCGTAGCACCGGGACTCCGGCAGGCCGCATTCACTTTGCTGCGAAGAGCGCGCCATGAGTAGAGCGCAGCGACCAACGGCGTGCGTGAGGCTGGCTGCGATCGTGCTCGTCGTATGCGCTGCGACCGGCTGCAGCAATGCGGGCCGGGCGTCTTCCGGCGGGTCGCCGCACATCACCGTCTTTCTGACGCGCGATGCGCACATTTTTTTGAATGGCCGGCCGGCTACGTTGGGCGAAACCGAGCGCGCCATCGCCGACATGAAGGGGCAAGGCGGAGCGTTCTGGTACGCGCGCGCAAACGGCGACCGGCCACCGACCGCGGGTCAGCAAGGCGTCTTTGAGGAGCTGTTCCCAATCGTCATGACCGATCGTCTTCCGATCAGGCTCTATACCGATGCAACCTTCACCAGGGACGCCCATATCGTTCGGTAGGCGCCGGCGAGCGCAGCTCCGCCCAAACTAGCTGCTCGCGATGAAGTAGCGCTCGCTGCGCAGCTCGATCCTGAACTCGGCGCGCGCTTCGACGACGCCGTCGCAGGGCGTATGGTAGAGCAGCCACGTTTTCCCCGGTGAGCGGCGCGCGGCGATGCGATCGAGCGTGGCGTTCAGCGCGACGCCGTCAAACGGATTGTAGATGAAGACGACGAGATCGCCCGGAGGATAGTTGAACTTCCGGGCATCGGCGCACACCAGCCGTACGTCGTTGCAGCGGGCCTCGACCCCGCGCCAGCTCGCAAGATTTTCTCGGGCGGTTTCGTGGAGGGCGCGAGAGACTTCGATCCCGACGATCTGCCGGAACGGACGCTGCATGGCGAGGAAAACGGCGCGGCCCAAGCCCGAGCCGACGTCCACGAAGACCGACGGGGAGACCGCCTCGCTGGGAAGGGCGTCCAACATGGCAACGGCGTCGGGAATCGGTACGGCTTCGTAGTGGGTGGCGTGGGCCAGGGCCTCGCCGATCGCTTCGGGGTCGAGCTCGCCCAGGAAAAGCATCGCTTCGGTGACAACCCCGTGGTCCGCATCGAAGCGGCGTCCTAGTGCGCGGTGCGAGCGGCTCATCGGCATCCGGGTTCGCGCCGGTCTCCGGGCCGGCCCCGCCCACGCAAGCCATTCTTTGCTCGCTTGTCTTGGCTGAAGGGAAGGTCAGACTTCCGACCCCCCGGAACAGGGGAGCGACGCCGCCGGTCGATCCACGTAAGAAACGGGTCCCAGGCGGCGCGCGAAAAGAATTTTTGTTATTTACGAGCGCGTAGACGGGGCCCGCAGTGGCTCTCCGGCTCGAGGCGATCGCTAGAGCTACCTATCGCAGGAGGCTCGCCAGGTTGCCGGCGCGGAGGCAGGCGTCCCCGCGCGCTCGACACTTAGAAAGTATTACAATTTGTCTAGCGAGATCTTGATCTCGAGCGACCCCTGGGAAAACCGGGTCGCCGTTTTAGAGGACGGCGCGCTTGCCGAACTCTACATCGAGCGCGAAGAAAAAGTCATCGGCTCGATCTACAAAGGAAAAGTTCAGAACGTCCTGCCCGGTATGGGAGCGGCGTTCGTTGATATCGGCCTCGGCCGCAATGCGTTTCTCTACGTCGACGACATCAGCAAACAGCCGCTGAACATCGGCGACGTCGAAATCACCCAAGGCCGCAGCGGTTTCACCATCGCCGAAAAGGCCAAGAAGGGCGACGACGTTCTCGTGCAGATCGTCAAGGAGCCACGCGGCTTAAAAGGCGCGCGCATCAGCACGAATATCTCGCTGCCGGGTCGCTATCTCATTTTGATGCCCACCGGCCGCTTCTCGGGCGTGTCGCGAAAGATCGAATCGGCCGCCGAGCGCGACCGGCTCAAGGCGATCATGCGGCGGATTCGGCCGGAGGGGATGGCCACGGTCGTTCGCACCGCCGCTGCCGGCGTAAGCGAGGCGGAGTTGATCGCCGATTTGGGCGTGTTGATCCGTATGTGGCACGGTATTCTCGAAACGTACAAGCGCGCGGCGTCGCCGTCGCTCTTGCACAAGGATATGAATCTTGTGTACAAGGCGGCGCGCGACTTCGTCACGGCCGACGTCGACAAAGTGCTCATCGACAACGAAGAAGAGTACGCCAAAGTCAGGAACTTCCTGCAGCTGCTCGGCCCGCAGTATCTCGAGCGCGTCGAGTATTACAACAGCGGCCGCGCCCTGTTCGACGACTTTCACGTCAGCGACGAGCTGCAGAAGCTGATGAAGCCCAAGATCAATCTGCCTTCGGGCGGATCGATCGTTATCGAATCAACCGAGGCGCTCACCGTTATCGACGTCAACTCGGGCAAGTTCACCGGCGGCAAAAATCTCGAAGATACGATCGTCAAGACCAACGTCGAGGCGGCCGCCGAGATTGCCCGGCAGGTGCGCTTGCGCGACATCGGCGGCATCATCGTGGTCGACTTCATCGACATGTCCAGTGAATCTGCGCGCAACAAGGTGATCAAGGCGCTGGAGGACGGTCTGCGCCGCGACCGCACGCGCTCGACGATTCAGTCGTTCTCGAATCTGGGATTGCTCGAGTTCACCCGCAAGCGCATCGGAAAAGATTTGGGTGCGCAGCTGCGCGGTCCGTGCCCGACCTGCAATGGTCTGGGGACCGTGATGTCGGCACAATCGATGGCCATCGATACGCTGCGGCACATGCGCCGCGCCGGTCCGGGCCCCGACCCGTTGGTCGTGCATGCGGCGCCTACCGTTGCCGCCCAACTCGAGTTTTGGTACGAGGACGAGGTCGAACAACTCGCGCGCGAACTGGGTTCCAAAGTTCATGTGCGCGTCGATCCAATGATGCATCCGGAGAAGTGGCGCATCGAGCGGATTCCCGGATTCAAAGAGGACAAAGCCGACATCGTTCGCGTGGGAGACGCCTACACGGTCGAGCTGCTGCCGGGCCGGTTGCCCAACGCTACGTCGGCCGCCGCGGTCGTCCACGGCCATCTCGTCGAAGTCGAAAATGCCGCCAACAACGCGGGCAACTCGGCGCGCATTCGCGTCCTCGACGTCGATGAAGACGACGACTACGTACTTGCCGAGGTCACCGAAGTCGGCGCCGTTGCCGCCGCCAAGAAGACGCGCCGCCGCAAGCGCCGGGCGCCGCTGACCGCTGCGCAGCAGACCGCGCAATTGCGCGAACTGGCCAAAGAAGCTGCGGACCAGCACGAAGCGCGCGTTCCAATCGGTATCACAACCGCCACCGAGGAGGAGGAAGCACGCGACAAGGCGCTTTCCGCCGAGGCAAAAGCCGAGAAGCGCGCCGATGCGATCGTTATCTCCGAAGGTGAAGTGCGTCACGGCGAAGTCCACCTTGAAGCCGTAAGCGAGACCGGCGAGGGTAACGGTCGCCGCCGTCGCCGCCGCCGCCGCCGCCGCGGACGCGGAGGCGATGAAGTCGCGGCGCAAGTCGGGATTTCCGCGCAGAGCGTTAGCGCACAATTGGAAACCGCTCCAGTCGAGGGAGACGGACACCATCGCCGCCGTCGCCGCCGCCGTCGCGGTCGCCGCGGTTCCGGCAACGGCACGCCGGCGGCCGGGCGAATCGAACCGATGACGGGAGCGCTCCCGCAGCGGCCCGGCGTTCCGGACCGTCACATCTTCCGCGTCGGCAGCGACGGCAATGCAGAACCCACCGGGCAGACCGCGCCGCGCGAGCCGTCACGGGCAATCGCGACGCTGCGACGGGCGCACCCGCCCGCAGTGGAGGCGCCACCGCCGGCTCTGCGCGTGCCCGAGCCCGAAGCGAAACCGACGAAGCCGGCACGCCGCCGTCGCGTTGCAACGAAATCGGCGGAGGCAAAACTCGAGTCCTCGCCGATCGAGGCGCTGCCCGCGCCGAAGACTACGCTGGTGCGCGCGCGACCAAAGGGTTCGGAGACGGCGGTCGATGCTGTGGCCGAGAAGCCGGCGACGCGCCGCAAATCGCGGGTCGCCAAGACGGCGAACGACGGCGAAGCGACCGCGCAGAAGAGTCCGGTGCGCAAGCCTTCGTCGCGCAAGACCGGCACGACGCGTTCGCGCAAGAAGAAGACGGATTAACGCCCGGCCGGATAGTCCTCGCCCTCCTGATTGTAGAGCGTCGGCCGTT
>JBPYDW010000258.1:0-3364 GCA_051986335.1 Vulcanimicrobiaceae bacterium
CCGGCGAAAGCTCGTTGAGGTGCGCCGGAATCGTTCCCCACGCGCCTTGCACCATGAACTGCATTGCAAAACCGCCGGCTGCCATCAGCGCGAACGTCGGTGAGAACGCCCACAGCGGAATGACCAGGATCGCCAGTGCGGCGGCGGCCACGATCGCCGTTCGCCGGCCGATGCGTTGCGAGAGCGTCCCGAAGGTGATGCCGCCGAGAATTGCGCCGATCGCCGCCACGATCGCGACTTGCGACGCTTTTGCCGCATTCACACCCGGATGGCTCTGTAAGAACGTTGCGTAGAGATCTTGCGTGCCGTGCGACATGAAGTTCATCGCGGCCATCAACAGAATCGTGTAGAGAAACAGCGGCCAGCGCGCGAGTAGCGCGGCGGCGATCTCGCGCGGGCTATTGCGCCGTTGCACCTGACCGGCGAGCCACGCCGGCGACTCCGGAACGGTCGCGCGGATGAAGAAGATGAGCAGCGCCGGCAAGACGCCGATCAGGAAGAGCGAGCGCCACCCCCACGGTGTAAACGTGAACACCAATCCGTACACCGCGGCGGCCAGCAAGAAGCCGACCATATACCCTTCTTGCAGCAGCCCGGAGAAGAAGCCGCGGCGCTCCGTCGGCAACGCTTCCATCGCCAGCGCTGCGCCCAATCCCCACTCGCCGCCCATCGCCACGCCGTAGAGCGCGCGTACGAACAAGAAGATACCGTAGCTGGGCGCAAATGCCGTCGCCAGCGCGATGCCGGAGAAGCAGCCGACATTGATCATCAGCGGAATGCGTCGTCCGTACCGATCGCCCAGCCAGCCGAAGAGCAGTGCTCCTAGCGGCCGCATCGCCAAGGTCAGCGTGATCGCCACCGCGATATCGGCGACCGTCTTGTGAAACTCGCCGGCGATCCGGATGATGACGAAGGTTAAAATGAAGAAGTCGAACGCGTCGAGCGTCCAACCGAGGAAAGCGGCAACGAAGGTGCGTCGCTGCGCCGGCGTCATGCGCGGCTAGCGACTACGGGGAGGCCGAGGCTACTGGTGCGCTGAGAATAGCTTGCGAGGCGGGGCTCGACGCAGCGGCCGGGCTTGCCGAAGCGGATGGACTGGCCGATGCGGCCGGACTGGGCGTTAGGTCGGGGCGCTCGTCGCCGTAGAGTACGAACAACCACGTCTCATCCTTCTTAACGGCAACTGACGGCATCCGCACCGCGAACTGCAGCGTATTTGCGCTCAGCGTGGACTTCGAGTACGAAGCGAGATATTTGTCTTCGTGTTGTTGTTTCTTGCCGTTGATGGTCTCGCTAAATAACGCCACCGCAAAGCCGCGCCCCGGAATTTGCGCAGCCGGCAGCGTGAAGTTCGCGCGCACGACGCCGCGATCGATCGTCACGTCGGCGTTGGTGCGTAGGCGCAATGCCAGCAGCGCCGTCGTCGATAGGGCTTTCGGATCGGGATTCGGCAGCGCGGGCACGTCCTTCGGTGTGGCCTGCAGTGCCAGCGTCACGGCCGGCGTTGGGCTTGGCGATGGCGATGGCGAGCTCGACGTTGGCGAATCGCTCGGCGACGGAGAGGGCGATGGCGACGGCGACGCCGTCGGCTTCGCGTTCTTGCTCACCACCGCGAGCGTCGGCTCGTTGAAGTGCAGCATGCACGAATAGCCCGCGACGGTTGGGCAGGGCAGGCCGGCGTTGCCGGCTTGCGCGAACGGCCACACCGCGGTATCGGCAGCCGCCGGCGCACCCATCGCGGCAACCACTCTCGGTGCTGCGGTCTGCGGTGCGTTCATCGCCGAGATGCCGCCGCTTCCGCTTGGTACCGGCGTGAAATTTTGCTCGTTCATCGGCGGCATGGGACCGCCCGGCATCGAGGTCCCGCCCGACGAGAAGTCGGAGCAGGCCGCCAGTGCGAGTATCGCGATCGCGCAGATCATGCGCCGCTGGATGGTCACGTTCTTGCTTTCACCTTTGCCGCTAGTTCCTCAACGAATGCCGTGGCCGAGACGGTGCGCTGCGCCTCGACGCCGCGCTCGTTCACGTTTACCGTCCCCTCGGCGGCCTCTTTCTTTCCTACCACGAGAATGTATGGAACTTTCTGAACCTTCCAGTGCCGAATCTTATAGCCTAGCTTCTCGTTGGAATCGTCCACCGCGACCCGTAGGCCTGCCGCCTCCAAGAGGGCGGCGACCTGCCGGGCATACTCGACCTGCCCTTCAGAGATAGGAGCGACCACTGCTTGCACTGGCGCCAACCAAGCGGGGAATGCGCCGGCGTAGTGCTCGATGAGAATGCCGAAGAAGCGCTCGAGCGACCCGGCAAGCGCCCGATGGATCATCACCGGCCGGTGATCGAGGCCGTCGCTGCCGCGGTAGCGCAGCTCGAAGCGCTGCGGAAGCTCGAAGTCGACCTGCACCGTTCCCAACTGCCACTTGCGCCCGATCGCGTCGCGAACGTGAATGTCAAGTTTTGGTCCGTAGAACGCGCCTCCGCCTTCGTCCACCGCATAGGGCAGTTCAAATTTTTCCAGCGCCCGGCGAATCGCGTCTTCGGCGACCTCGTCGCTCGCTGCGCGCAACGGCGCCACGCGCGTCGAGAGGACGTACTCGAAGTCCTCAAACCCGAACGCTTTCATCAATCGCTGCGCTTCGCCCAGCGTCTGTTCGAATTCGAACTGCACTTGCTCCGGCATGCAGAAGAGATGTGCGTCGTCCTGGGTGAAACCGCGCACCCGCAAGAGTCCGTGCACCACGCCGGATCGCTCGTAACGGTAGACCGTGCCGAACTCGGCATAGCGCAGCGGCAATTCGCGGTACGAGCGTAGCCGGCTGCGGTAGATCAAGATGTGGCCGGGGCAGTTCATCGGCTTGACCCGGTAGCGTTGGTCCTCCACTTCCAGCGGCCCAAACATATTCTCCGCGTAATTTTCCAGGTGTCCCGAGATCTGGAAAAGACGCTCGCTCACGATGTGCGGCGTCACCACCGGCTGATAGCCGCGCTCCAGCAGACCTTCGCGAATGAAGTTCTCGATAATGCCGCGGACGACCGCGCCCTTGGGATGCCAAAACGCCAAACCTGGGCCGGCATCTTCCTCGATCGAGTACAGGTCGAGTTCGGCGCCCAGTTTGCGATGGTCGCGCTTGAGTGCTTGTTCTAGCTGCGCGACGTACGCATCGAGTTCGGCTTGCGTATGCCAGGCAGTGCCGTAGATGCGCTGCAGCATCGGATTGTGCTCGTCGCCGCGCCAGTACGCCCCGGCCACCGACGTCAATTTCACCGCCCCGATCTCGCCGGTGCGCCGTGCGTGACCGCCGCGGCAGAGATCGGTGAACTCGCCGATCGTGTAGAGGGTGATCGGCTCGCCCTCCGGGATCTCGCG
>JBPYDW010000259.1:0-2292 GCA_051986335.1 Vulcanimicrobiaceae bacterium
TGCAAATCCACGACCATCGCCCCACCTGTCCCAACGGCGATCGCCGCTATCGTCAGTTTCCCGGCAACTGTCATCAACGAATGGGCCGGGCATGTATCGTGAACTCGTTATTGCGGGGCTGCATCCACGGGCCTCGCAACTCGTCGCTGCACGCGTTGCGCCGGCGCGAGCGCGTACGCGATACGATTGCGTTGGCCGACGCGATCGTGGTGTCGTCGCAGTTCATGGCGCACTCGTGCGCCGACAACGGGCTAGCGCGCGACCGTATTCGCGTGATTCCGCCACCGCTGGCTCGCGACGATTACATCGAGGTGCCCTTTCCAATGCCGCGCGAATCGCGGCTGTTCTTTGCCGGCCGGATTCTCCCGCAGAAGGGCCTGCCTTCACTGGTGCGGGCGGTGGGAAGGATCGAGCGCGAGCAGCGGCCGGTCGTTGCGGTCGCCGGACGGGCAACGCCCGAATACGAACGCGCCCTCGAGATCGCCAACCGCTCCGCCGTCCGCATCGATTACTTGGGTTTGCTCGAGCCGGCGCAGATACGCTCGGCCATCGACGCGTCGCGAGCCGTCGCGATGCCTTCGCTTTGGGACGAGCCGTTTGGCTTGGTTGGCATCGAAGGACAAGCCCGTGGCCGCGCCGCAGTCGCCTACGACGTTGGCGGGGTGCGAGAATGGCTCGGTGGTGCAGGTATCGCGGTTCCGCTTGGCGATGAAGCCGCCCTGGCGCGCGCGATCGTGGAGGTGACCGCGGAAAACGGCTGGCAGCAGTATGCAGACGCGGCGTTCTCCCGATCGAAGCTCTTTCACCCGGACATCCATTTTTCCAAACTCCAAGAGGTACTATGCGGATCCTGATCATCGGCGGCGACGGTTATTGCGGCTGGGCGAGCGCACTCCACCTGTCGGCGCGTGGGCACGACGTCACGATCCTCGACAATATGATCCGGCGCGAGTGGGACCGGCAACTGGGTATCGACACGCTCACGCCGATCCGGACGATGGAGGAGCGCTTGGCGGCGTGGCACGGCGCGGGCGGTCGCACCATCGAGTTCATTCGTGCCGACGTTACCGACTTTCCGGCGTTACGCGACGTGCTGCGGCAAGGCAAACCGCAGGCGATCGTTCATTTCGGCCAACAGCGCAGCGCGCCGTTTTCGATGATCGATCGGGATCATGCCGTCGAGACGCACGTCAATAATACGGTTGGAAATCTGAACCTGCTGTGGGCGATGCGTTCCGAGTGCCCCGACACGCACTTGGTCAAGCTGGGAACGATGGGCGAGTACGGCCAGCCGAACATCGACATTGAAGAAGGCTTCATCACCATCAAGCACAAGGGCCGCAGCGATACCCTGCCGTTTCCGAAACTGCCCGGGTCGTTCTATCACCTGACGAAGGTGCACGACAGCGACCAGATCTATTTCGCCTGCCGCACCTGGGGGATGCGTGCCACCGATCTCAACCAGGGCGTCGTATACGGCTTGGATACCGACGAGACGTCGAGCTTGCCCGAGCTGGTCAATCGCTTCGACTACGACGGCATCTACGGCACCGTCCTCAATCGTTTCTGCGTGCAAGCGGCGCTGCAGCGGCCGCTGACCGTGTACGGAAAGGGCGGCCAAACGCGGACATTTCTGAACATCCGCGACACCGCCATCTGCGTCGAGCTGGCGATAACCTCGCCGGCAAGCAGCGGCGAATATCGCGTCTTCAATCAATTCACGCAGACGTTTAGCGTGCTCGAGCTGGCCGAGCGCGTGAGCGCCGTTGCAGCCGGCATGAACTTGCGGGCGCCGGTGCACCACGTCGAGAATCCGCGCGCCGAAAAAGAAGTTCACTACTACAGCACCGTGAACGAGCATCTGCTTTCGCTCGGTTTGGAGCCGCATCTGCTCGACGATGCAACGATCGCGCGCACGATCGAAATCGCGCAAGAGTATGCCGACCGTGTCGATGAAGCCCAAATTCCCGCCCACGTGCGCTGGCGCGACGATTCGTCCAACGCTCCCGCCTCGGTAGCGGCCGCGGTTTAGAGTCGGAGGGTGTCCGACACCGGTCTCCTCGTCGTCTCGCACCCCGCGGTAGCCGATCGGTTGGCGCGGTTGCGCGACCGCACGACACCGACGCCGGTCTTTCGCAAGCTGCTCGAAGAACTCGGCACCTTTCTCGCCTACGAGGCGACGCGCGATCTCCCGCTGCAAGTGGTGGACGTCGAAACGCCGCTAACGCGCACGCGGGCGCCGCGGATCGCGACGCGCCCGGTGGTGGCGCCGATACTACGCGCCGGGCTTGG
>JBPYDW010000260.1:0-4451 GCA_051986335.1 Vulcanimicrobiaceae bacterium
CCGTCGACGAGAATGAGATCGGCGTAGGCGCCGGGCGCGATCGTGCCCAGCTTCCCGCGTTGTTGGAGGATCTCGGCATTGATGGTTGTTGCCGAGCGCAAGATCTCTATCGGCGAGTTAACGGCGCAGCGCAACTCGAACTCGGTGCACTGTCGCGCTTGGTGAACGCCGAGCAGATCGGTTCCAAGACCCATTCGTACCCCGCGGCGCACCATCGTTTCGAGCCCGCCGAGCATGCGGTCGCGAATGGCGCTCAGTTTTTGCATGCTGACCGGAGGAAAACCCTGCGCCGGTCCATCCTCGTAAAGCGCTTCAACAACCGCCATCGTCGGCACGATGAACGCGCCGCGCTCGACCGCCAGTTGTGCGGTCGCATCCTCGATGAGCGTGCCGTGCTCGATGCAGCGCACGCCAAGCTCGATGCAACGCTCGATTGCCGCATCCGGGTGACAATGGGCGGTGACGTAGGAACCGTATCGGGTCGCCTCGTCGACCGCCGCGCCGATCTCCGCGTCGGAAAACTGCGTACGATCGAGCGGATCGGACGGGCTGGCGACGCCGCCGGAACCCATGATCTTTATGTGCGTCGCACCCAAGCGGAAGTTTTCACGGACCGCGGCGCGCACTGCATCGGGCGAGTCGACGATTGCAATGAACCGCTCGCCGCCACAACAGGGGAGATCGTCTGGCGGGCGCAGATCGCCGTGGCCGCCGGTCTGCGAAAGCAACCGCGCCGCGGGGAACAGCCGCGGTCCGGCGTAGAGGCCGTCGTCGATTGCCCGCCGCATGATCGGCGGCGTGCCGCCTGCATCGCGAACTGTTGTAAACCCCCGGTCCAGCATTTGCCGCAACGAGCGCGCGGCATACAGCGCGAGCCACTCCGTTCGGCGCGTCATCGTCCGGCCGATATTGACGTCGGCCAGAAAAGGATGAACGTGCGCGTCGATGAGTCCGGGCATCAAGGTGCGGCCGCCGCCCCGCAGGGTAACGTCGGCGCTCACCGTGCAACGTCCGCGAGCATGCTCGCGAATACGGTCGCCCTCGATGAAAACGTAGCCGTCGTCGACTACGGCTTCGCTCGCGCCGTCGAAGATGCGAACGCCGGTTATGAGCATCGTCGTCATGGTGTCGAGAACTGCTTGTGCGTGCAGGGAGCATCCTGCATGTCATCGCTATTTATTAGCGGCTTCGCAGCACCAGGCGTACCGTTCGCTCGGCCGACGCGTGCTTCACCACGAGCTGCACCGGCGTTCCGGGCGGAGCTGCGAGCACGTCGAGAAGGTCCGCCGAGGAAAGTTGCCTAGCATCTTTGCCGTCGACGGCCAAGATCTGATCTCCGGCCACGATGCCGCTCGCTGCCGCAGCGGAGTTTGGCCGGACGGCGACGACGTCGATCGCCGCCGGACCGTTCTTGGTAAAGCCGAGGCCCGAATGGTTGGCCGGAATCACCAGCGCGTGCGATAGCGGGCTCAGGTACAGCCGCTCGCGAGCGTAGTCGAACGTTGGCGTGAAGTGCGAGAGCACGGTCAAACCGAGATCGCCGGCCTCGGTCCACGACGAAAACGAGCCGGTTCTCATCTGGGTGAAGTCGGCATCGAGGTTGGCAATCTCGCTAGTGCCGAAGCCGAAGCTCGAGAGCGTCTGCCTCTGTCCGGTGTTGCTGCCGCCGGTGCCTTCGCCGCGAATGGTTGCGCCGCCGGAATACTTTGCCAACAGTCCCGATCGACGCAAGAAGTCGCCGTACAAAATCAACAGGCCGGCGTTGCCGGTGTCGACGCCGAACGGCCCGGCGCGTCCGTCGGCCATGCCGCGAGCTAGCGGCATATCCTCTTGGAAACGAATCGGCTGCGCCGTGCCGCTACCGCGATAGCTGAAGCGTCCTAGCGGCGTCAATGTCAGCGCTCGTTTGATGTAGTCGATGCGGATGGCGTAGCGCTCGAACCATTCGAGCCCGAGAATACCGGCGAGCGGCGTCTTTTCGCCGCGCTCGTAGAACGAATACGGATATGGGATGACGAGGAACGGCTGGTCGGTCAACGTAGCGCTGCCGATGCGCACGCTGTTCACCCGCGTGAACTGTAGCGCGATCGTTCCGGAGCCCGCACCGCCGCTGACCCCGGCTCCGGTGCCACGCAGTCCGAGCGTCCGCGCGGCGACGGTGTCGAGAATCGCATGCCCGCCGGTGTCGAGGATGAACGGCATCGGCGCATGGCCGTTAACCGACGCCCAGACCAGCAACTGACGCCCTTCGAGCTTCAGCGGTACCGTCGTCGATGCGGCGTTTCCCAGCATTCGCGCGTTCCGCGCTTCATCGGGTTTCCGAAAATCCGCGGCGACCGAACGAGTGATGGCGTAGCGGGCTACATCGAAGCGATAGCCGTCGGCTGGTTCGAAGAGCGTCCCCTCCATAATCGTGAATGGAAGCACGAGAGCGCCAACTTGGCGGTAGTCGGCAAACGTCGTCACGTCGGTCGAAATCGGCGTGCGAATAGCCACGGAATCGAGGAGGTGCGTGTTCGAATCGATCGACAGCAGCGCCGGCAGCCCGTAACGTGGCTGCACGCGAACGACCTCGACCGTCCGGCGATTCCGCTGCGCATTTCCCAGGCACACGATCGTAGCGGCGTCGCGCGAATTCAAATAGCCGCGCCGTGCGATGTACGCATCGGTAACCGAGCGCGCTCGCGGATACCAAGCATCGTATGGGTGCACGCCGCCCGAAATGTCGCGCGACCAGACGGTTCGCCCGTCGTAAACTACGTCGCTTTCACCCTGCACCGGCAGAACGGTGCGCTGAACGTAGTGCCCGGTCCGCACGTCGTAACGAAAGTCGGCGCTGCCATGGAGCCCCGAGCTGGTCAGTCTGCCCGATGCTGCAACCTCGCCGGCGGAATTCCACGCCGAGCCTCCGCCGGCGCTGCGAAGCTGGTTAAACAGTGCGGTAGCGCAGGAATCGACGTTTGGTTTGGGCGTTGCCGCGCAAAGGAACAACGCGCCGGCCAGAGCGGCGGCAGATGCGGCGTAACGCACGTGGTCACCCATTGTCTTCTAGTGTAGGCCTTGCGGGAGAGGGCGTCTTGAAGATTCTTAGCGCGCGAACGTGCGGCGGTAGCCGGCGGGCGTCAATCCGAGCTTCTCCGAGAACGTGCGCGTCAGATGGCTTTGATCGCTAAAGCCGCAGCCCAGTGCGATTCGCGCCAGCGAGTCGTTTGTGGTGAGCATGAGGCTGGAGGCCAGATGTAAGCGAGCTCGATTGCGGTATTCGTGCGCGGTCATCCCCATATGTCGCCGAAATGCGCGGCTAAAGTGCGTTTCGTGCACTCCCGCCTGCTGGGCAGCCGTTCGCAGTGGGACGTCCTGCGCCCACGGGAAGGTGGCGATGACGTTGCGCAGCCAGTGCGGCCGTACCTCGAGCGTTTGCGGGGCGCGTTCGATCAGCGCGCATTGAAAGCGCTTTACCGCAGGAAGCAATTCATCGGGGCTTCCATAGAACGCGCGTACGACGTTTTCAATCGCCGCGGGCAAGCGCGTGCCGTCGATCGAAATGGTTCCGGCCGGGAACGTTGCGCCGTCCATCGCAGGAAGCTCGACATTCAAACAGCGTGTCTCGAGCGCAAACCGGTCGGCGTGCTCCTCGTGCGCATCGTGAACGACGATCGTTCCGGCGCTACAGATCTCCGGAATGGTGTCGCGGACCTCGAGGTACGACCCGCACAGGACGATGGTCGCGAACGATACCGGATGCCGATGATGCTGCATCGTGCTACAAGAGTGGTGCCGCGTTTCAAAAACGGCGCCGGCGTCGGTTAGGCGTTCCATCGCCGGGCGGATTCGGTAACGTCGCAAGGAATCGCTGCAATGCAGCGCTAAGGCGCAAGCGGCCACACGCCTGGAGGGTGTATGCGGCGAAGAGGCCCGTGGGTTTTGCCGCTGGCGTTCGTGCTAGCCGGTGCTTGGCTTGTCTGCGACGAGCACGCCGCCGCGCAGGTGCAGCCGAGCGCGACCCCGACGCCGGCCCAGCAGAGCGCGGCCCCGGCTCCAGCGTCGCCGCAAGTCCTCGTCCTCGTTCCATATGGTGAGCCGGACAATAAAGATCCGCATGCGACGGGTGAAACGCAAGCGCTGCAAGCCGATCTCTCCGCCGGCGGCATCACCACCAAGACGATTGACCCGATCGATCATCTGCGCGCGGTCGCCGGCGCGAGCGGTATTTGCCGCGACAATGCAGCGTCCGGTTTGCTCGTCGCCGAGGGCCGTTACGAGCAAACCGAACATACGACGATGATCCCGATGGCGCCGGTGCAGATGTCGTCGTTTCCGGCCCACGTCGAATTGCGTCTTGACGAGATCGATTGCGGCAGTAACGTCGTGTGGTCGGCGCACGCGACCGGTGACCAGTCGACCGCGGGAGCCAACCTCGGATTCGGCTCGACCTCCTCAAACGTCGGCTC
>JBPYDW010000261.1:0-19244 GCA_051986335.1 Vulcanimicrobiaceae bacterium
ACGTGACCACGTTGCACGGTCGCCGCGTCGCCTTCGCCCTCTACCTCAATCGCGAACAGTTCCCGCACGGTGTGGATGGCAGTCGCGCCGCCGGTCAGATCCTGGGCGAAATCGCCAACGCTATCTATCTCTACGGATAGCGCCAGCCGGCTCGCCGCTGCGCTATTTCGCTTCGGAAAACCGCGGTAGCGCTTTGGCGATCTGCTCCAGCGCATAGTCGATATCTTCCAGTCCGGTCGCGTAGGAGAAGCGCAGATAGCCTTTGCCGGCTGCACCGAAGGCCGAGCCGCCCAAGCAGGCAACGCCGGCCTCGGACAAGAGGAACGACGCCAGGGCCTTGTCGTCGCTGGTGATCCGCGACACGTTGGGAAACGCGTAGAACGCGCCCTCGGGATTCGTGCACGAGATGCCGGGAATCTTGTTCAAACCGGCAACGATGCGATCGCGGCGTTCGCGGAAGATCGCGTTCATGCGCCGGACGTCGTCGTCCGGTCCGGTCAGGGCCGCGATGCCGGCTTGTTGCACGAACGACGTCACGCACGAGAACGTATTGTTGTTGAACAGCGTCGTCACCTTAGCCAAGTCCTCGGGCATGAGGGCGTAGCCGAGGCGCCAACCGGTCATCGCGTACGCCTTTGAGAAGCCGTCCACCAGGATCGTGCGTTCGCGCATTCCCGGGAGCGAGGCGATCGAATCGAACTCGTGGTCGAGGTAGAAGTTGCGGCTATAGATTTCGTCGGCGAGCACGAGAAAATCGTGCTTGCGGGCCATCGCCGCGATGCGTTCGAGATCGCTCTTGGTGAGCACGCCACCGGTCGGGTTGTGCGGCGAGTTGATGACGACGATCTTGGTACGATCGCTGACGCGCCGTTCCAGTTCGTCCAAATCCATGCGCCAATTGCGCGACTCCAGCAACGGGATCGCGATGACCTTGGCCTGCAAGTACGACGCGGCCGAGGCATATGCCGGATAGGCCGGATCGAAGTACACGAACTCGTCACCGGGATTGAGCAGCGCGCATAGCGTGTTCCAAATCACCGGCTTGGCGCCGGGTGCGATGACGACGTTGTCGTGCGTGTACGGACGCTCGAGCTTGCGGAAACGGCTGGCGTAATCGGCGACGACGGTGCGCAGATCGTGAACGCCGGCCGACGGCGTGTAGTGCGTGTGGTTTTCGCGTATCGCGCGGATGCCCGCTTCCTTGATATACGAGGGAGTGTCGAAATCCGGTTCGCCGATCTCCATGTGCACGACGCGCATGCCTTTGGCTTCCAGTGCGCGCGCGCGAGCTAAAACCTCGAACGCGCTTTCGCTCCCTAAGCGCGACACGGCATTCGCAATGCGTTCGTCGTTAACAGCCAACATCCAGAACTCTCTCCCGTCGTAAGATGGATAAGGAAACCGTCAAGGGGGCGCACGCCCCGCGGCGAACCTCCACCGCGACATGCGCACACTGAACGAAGTTTTTGCTCCGGGAGCTCCGACATTACCGGAAGGGCTCCGAACCCTCGCCGTTTCGCCCGAGCGAGAGTTGGGACCTGGAATGACGGTGCGGGCGACCTTCACGTTCCGCAACCAAGGTGGTGCACCGGCAACCGGCGTGCGTGTACGTTTCAACATCCCCGAGGGGCTCGTCTATCTGGTCGGCAGCGGTCAACTCGACGGCGAGGCTCTCGATGACGAACTGGGCAACTCGCCGTTGCTCGCGCGAGCCGGCGCGCACATCGGCGACGTGCAGCCGGGAGAAGAACGGCGCATCGACCTTTCCTACAGTGTCGCCGGCGCGATCGAGAACGGCTCCACCGTCGAGCTGCAGGCCGCAGTCGCTTCCTTTGAATTGGCACCGGTCGGTTCGAACGTCGTGCGGCTCATCGCCCGCAGCAAACCGCAGCTGGAAAATGCGCTCACGAACGTTGCGATCGACTCGCGGCACGAAGCAGTGCCCGGTGGCGAAGCGCAGGTGACGATCCGGGTGCACAACGCCGGTGAGTCTTCGGCTCACGACGTGGTCGTCGTCGCTCCGATTCCGGCTAACACGACCTACCTCGCCAACTCGGTGCGCGTCAACGGACGCGAGATCGAACGCGAGCTCGGCACCAGTTTCGACCGTGTACACGCTCCGGTGATCGTCCCGCTGCTGGCGGCCAGCGCCACGGCGACGCTGGTCTATCGGGTACGCATCGACGATCCGCTGCCGGATGGCACGCCGATCGTGGCCCACGCGCGATTGGCTTCGCAGGAGACGCCCGCCTTCGATTTGGATCCCGCATCGCTCTCGACGGTCTCCTCGCCGGACTTCTCCGATGACCGCACCACTTTTACCGCCACGCCCACCCACGACGTCGTTCCGGGAAGCCGCGTTGCGTTGCGTCTGCAGGCGACGAACACCGGGACGGCGCCGGCCGATCGCGTGTCGGTGACGCTCGAGTTGCCCGAGCACTTGCACCCGGTGCGCGGCGCCAGCCGCATCGATGGGCACCCAATACGCGGCAGCGGCGAAAAACTCGCTTTCAAACTCGGTCGCATCGGTAAACATGAGACAGTCGAGCTCGAGACCGAAGCGGTCGTCGCTTCTCCCCTGGCGCACGGCGAGTCGCTTCCGATCGCGTTGGCCTTGACCTGGGAACCGCATCGCGGCGAACATGGCCGGCGGCGGTTCGAACGTAGCGTCGTCGTTCGGTCCGAACCATGCTTTGCACCGCGCCGTAACACCATCAGCCGCTGCGGCGACGAAGTCGTCCATCCCGGGGATGAGATCGAGGCGACGGTGCTGCTCACCAACGACGGCAGTGCGGCCGCTCACGACGCCACGCTGACGCTGCGAATCGATCCGGCGCTGGAAGAAGTGCGCGTCTTTGAGAAGAGCAGCCGTCTGCCGCTGGAGGAGGACGCCGTCGCGCTGGGTTCGCTCGATCCGTACGAGCAACGGCGCATCACCATGCGCGCGCGGGTGCGCGCGCCGTACGCCGACCGCAGCGAACTGCACCTGGGTGCCGGCGTGAGCTGTGCCGAGTTGGGTGAGATTGCAGTGGGCGAAGCGACCTGGCGCGTCGATTCGCATCCGGCCTTTTCTCTCAATTCGACGCATTTCGAGCTTGCCAGCGATGCGGTGCTGCGACCCAATCAGCTGGCCGACGTCTTTCTAGCGGTGCGAAACGAAGGCAGCGACACCGCCCACGACGTCCGTGTGCGGCTGTACGTCTCGCCCGAAGCGCGATTAGAAAATGTCGAGGGCGCGACCCGCGAGCGCTCGACGATCTCGTTCGGCGAAATTCCGCCGGGAGGACGCGCGCAAGCCCGGCTCGGCTTGCGGCTACTGCGCGGCATGGCAAGGACCTATCCGGTGACGATGGATGCGGTACTGACGGCCGAATCGATGCTGCCGGTGCCGTTGGAACGCTTGACGATCGAGACGACGGCCGAGCCGGATTTCGGCCTAGGGATCTTCAAGAGCGAACCGGCCGAGGTCGTCGAGGTCGGCGAGATGGTCGAATGGACGATGCACGTGCGTAACGGCGGTGACGGTCCGGCGCGCCACGTACACATTTCGCTCGAGCAGCCCGAGTCGTTGATCTACGTTCCGAATAGCACGACGGTCAACGACCTTCCGGTGCGCGATATCGGTGCGCTCTCGCCGCTGGTGAGCGAACGCGGCATCGTCTTCAACGACGTCGATCCCGGCGTTGAAGCAACGATCCGCTGGCGCGACGTCGTTCACAACGGTCTTCCGGCGGGCGAAGCGATCGCTCGCGTCGCTTACGTGCAGTACGACGGAGAGCGCCGCGACGAACTGCCGGCACCCGAGCTCCACGTGCGAGCGACGCCGCAGTTTGCCAATACCATTCCGGGACTGCCGTTTGGCGTTGACGGAATGCTCGGGCCGTCGCTTTCGAGCGGGAGGCGAGCGCTGGCCGACGGCAGCTTCGTCGAGTTGCCGCCGGCAACGCCGGTGGGGGGCGAATTAGCCAATTCCGCGCCGCATTACCTCGCGCTGGACGTTGGAAACGACGAAGTTGCGCAGGTCGAAGCCGAGGTGCGCCCCGAGAACGCCATACGGGTCGGAACGCTGGCGGCGTTTTCGGAAGAGCGCCTTGGCCGCACGCTGCGCTTTCTCGATCAGACGCGGTTTAGCGGCTTGGTGACGCATCTTTTTGCCTTGCGCGCGCTGCTGCCGACGGCGATCGGCGATCAGCACGGCAGCGGTCTGGCGGCACAAGGCGACACCGTGCGCGAGACGTTGGACCGCCTCTTCATTAAATTGCGCCTTCCCAGCTATGCGATTGCCGAGCACGATCTCGAGACGCCGTCAACGCGCGCCTCGCTCGAGCGCTACCTCGACGACGTGGTGAACGCGCGCGGAACGCCCGATGAGCCACCGGGGGCGGTCGTCGTCCTGCGCGGCGAAACCGACGTCAACGATCTGCGCGACATTGCCGAGCGGGTCGTCGCGGCGCCGCTTGCAAGCGCGGTGACGTGGAGCGCGGTGGCACGCTTGTTGCCCAACGGCTTGCCGGAAGTTGCCGCCTATCGCACTGCGCTGACCGACGCGCTCGACGATCTGACGGATGCGGAGCCGGCCGAATTTCTCGAAGTCTTGCAACATCGGGAATATCCCAACTTGGACGCGGCGCTGACGGCGGCGCGCGACGCGACCGCCGGAGTCCACGTCTAATGCTGTGGATCGGCGTCGTTTTGGTCGTCGCCGCAGTGGTGGTGGCGGTCTACGCGCTGTTGGCGGCTCGCACGCGCGACCGGGCAGTGCCGGTAAGCGCGCAAGCGGCGAGCGATGAGAACGATACCGCTCAATGGATCGCCGACGCCGATCGCGGCTACGACGACCTCAGTGAAGCGGCCAAGTGCGATCTGGTTTTCGCGATGGGCTCGGTCAACGACGCTCGGGCCAACGTGCTGCTCGTTCGCGCGCTCGACGATCCCTCCGAAGCGGTGGCGCTCGCGGCGGCGCACGCGTTGCACTCTAATGGAAACGCGGCAGCGCTCGAAGCGTATAGCGCGAGCCATCCCGAGCGCGGGCAACGCCTGTTGGAAACCGTCAATCTCCTTTCATCCTGAAGTACTTCACCAGGATGTCGCGCGCGATGGGAGCGGCGATGCTGGCGCCGTAGCCGCCGGAACGATCGACGTACACGGCCATCGCAAGTTTCGGATGAGCGGTAGGCGCCCAGGCGATGAACCACGTGGTATTTGGTCCCGCGCCGCCGGCCGTTTCGGCGGTTCCGGTCTTGCCCGAAAACGGCAGGCCGTCGATGGCCAATCCGTAGGCGGTGCCGCCCGGATCGGTTACGCGGGCCATGCCGGCGCGCTCCGATGCCAAGGCGATCGGCAGTGCTGGAATGTGGCGAATGACGACCGGGGGAAATTCGCGCAGCGTACGTCCGCGACCGTCGACCACGCGATTGACGACGCGCGGACGATAGAGGGTTCCACCGTTGATGATCGCCGAGGCGACGTTAGCCATCTGTAACGGCGTGGCTTGCATCGCACCTTGGCCGATGCCCAAACTGCAGACGTCGCTGGGCTCGAGCGGCAGGCCGAAATTCTTGAGCATCCACGCGTTGGTCGGCCAGTTCCCTTGCGCTTCACCGGGCAGATCGACGCCGCTCTTTGCATCTAAGCCGAACAGCAGCGCCCACTTGCGTAACTTCGCGTTTCCCAACCGCCAGGCCATTTGGTAGAAGTAGCCGTCCGATGAAGCCGCCAGCGCCGGAATGAAGGTCGTGCTGCCCAAGCCGCCGGCCGCGATGTCGCGAAAGAGGGCGCCGCCGCAGTTCCACGCCCCGCTGTCGTAGACGACTTCGTTGGGCCTAACCTTGTGCTCGCTGATCGCCGCCGTCCCGGTGACCATCTTGAAGGTCGAACCGGTCGGCGTCTCGGCGCCGATAGCGTTGTCGTAGAGCGGGTTCGACGGATCGGTTAGGTAGTAGGCAATGCGCTTGTTATTCTTGGCGACGAAATCGTTGGGATCGAAGTTGGGGTACGACGCTAGTGCCAGGATGCCGCCGTTCCACGGATCCTCAACGACGACACCTCCGGCAAGGCGGCGGCCGAGCGCCTTGCTCAGCGCGTTGAGATGCGCGGTCAGTGCTTGCTCGACGATGTTTTGCAGCCGCCAGTCGACGTTGAGCACCAAATCGTTGCCGGGCACCGCTGCTTTGGCCGGCAGCCTCGTGTTGGGAACGACTTGGCTGGTTGCATCGACGACGATGCGCTGGCCGCCGGGCTCGCCGCGCAACGCGTCGTCATAAGTGACTTCGAGACCATCCTTGCCGATGACGTCGTTGGGTGAATAGCCCCGCGATCGCAGCTGCTTGTACTCCTGTTCGCTGATCGCACCGACGTAACCGAAGAGATGCGAACCACGCGTTCCCATCGGATAGTCGCGAACCGGCTGAACCTCGAGGTCCACGCCGGGAAGATCGTTGAGCAGCTCGGAGAGTCTCGCGACGGTGTCGACCGGAAGATCGTTGGCCAGCAGCACTGGACCGTACGGCTCGTAGACCGCGACCTCCGCGAAGTTCTTGTAGTTGACGCCGCGGTGGTGCAGCAAGCGCCCAACCAAGACCGATTGCGGCACGTCGATCGCGCGCGAAAGCGTCGCCAGCGTTGCGTCGATGTTCTTTATCTCCGAAGGGATCAGTCCGACGACGAACGAGGGCCGGCTGCGCACCAGAACGACGCCGTGCGCGTCGTAGATCATGCCGCGCGGCGCCGCAACCGGAATCAAACGTATCTGATTGGCTTGCGCCGCGGCACGATAGCCCGCTCCTTCGAACAGCTGGACCTGAATCAAGCGCACCAGGAGTGCCAGCACGATTGCGATCGCAACTCCGATGAACGTTCCGAGGCGCCAGGGCGAATGCTCCCAGGGCGTTTTGTCCGTACGTACCGCGCTCATCGTTCCTCGATATGGCGCGAAATGAAAACCACGACGATCATCAACGCTGCATTGAGCAATGCTTGCCAGGCCGCTTCATGCAGGTGCATCGTGGCCATGCCGCCGGGATAACCTTGCAATCCCATGATGAACCAGAAGAGTCCGGCGCGAATGAGCGTTGCCAGCGCTACCATGCCGGCCGCCAGCGGCACCGAATCGGCGAAGAAGTTGCGCGAGAGCAGCCCGGCCAGGATCGCCACCAGCGTCGTCGAGATCGTCCAGGCGCCGCCGGTACCGGTTGCCAGCAGGTCTTCACACAGGCCCGCTGCCAAACCGAAGATCGCCGCGCGGCGTACGTCGACGCGGATCGCGTACCAAATGACGACGACGAGTATCGCACTGGGCACCGCACCGCGCAGCACCAAGAAGTGCGCGACGACGATTTGAAAGAAGAGCGCGACGCCCAGCCATAGCGCGGCGCGCCACCATGGCGGCCCCGCATACGGTGTCTCTTGCAGAACTCTACCGCGGGATAACGACAACGCGCTCGATGGCACCCAGGTCGGCGGCGGGTTTGACAACCGCCGTTTGATATAGTCCGGAAGAACTGCGATCGACCGCCATTACGGTGCCGACGATCGCGCCGGAATGAAACGTGCGGCCCTCGCCGGTTACGACGAGATCGCCGACGTGCATGGGTGCATCTTGAGCAACGTATTCGAAGCGCACGCTCGTCACGTTACCGCGCGCGATTCCCCACCAGCGTCCGCGGCTGGTTACCGCCGGTATCCGGCTGGTGTAGTCGGTGATGAGTACGACTTTGCTGGAAAACGGATCGACCGATGCAACGATACCGACGATGCCGGCGGCAGTCATCACACCGTCGTTCTTCTTCACGCCGGAGCGCGCGCCGCGGTCGATGGTGACGCTGCGCGACTCACCCTCGGGCGGGAATCCGATGACGCGCGCTTCGATCGCGCCGGGATCGGCGGTGACGACCGGCATCAAGGCGCTCTCTTCGCGGTAGGCTTGGACCTGCTCGGCCAGCTGCGCGTTGTCCACGGCTAACCGTTCGTTGCGCGCTTCCAATCGGCGGTTGTCGCCGGCCAAATTAGGAAGGGCAACCATCGCGGTGACGCCGCCGCGCACGCCATCGACGACCGCACTGGTGCCGCTCTGTACCACCGTTAACACCGTGCTACCGACGGCGGCGATGGGATTGGGCATGCCGCTACGTTGCGCCATCACTTGAACGAGCGCAATGGCCGCGGCCGCGATAATCACGCCGATTACCGCGAAGAGCCTACTCTCGTCACGATATGTAAAAATTACGAGGACTCCGAGGGCTGGTTGACGTTAGCTTGTTTCGCCGCTGGCGGCGCGAATCCCAACCGGCGGAGCGTTCGAATAAACTCGCCCAGTGGGAAGCCCATGACCGTGTAAAAGTCGCCGTCGATGCCGGCCACGAGCGCCGCAGCGCTCCCTTGTATGCCGTACGCGCCGGCCTTGTCCATCGGCTCCCCGGATGCGACGTAATCGCGGATTTCTTCGTCATCCAAGGGGCGGAAACGCACGAGCGTCGAGCCTGTGTAGACCACCGGTTCGCGGCCGGGCACCGCGAGGGCAAAGGCCGTATGCACGGTGTGCTCCCGGCCGGACAGCGAGCGAAGCATCTGCGTTGCCTCGGCAGGGCTTCGTGGTTTGCCCAGCGGCGCACCGTCCAGATCGACGACGGTATCCGCGGCAACCACGACCCGGCCGGGTTCTTTTACCGCCGCTTGCAGCTTGGCGCGGGCATGCGCCGCTGCCAGCTGCGACGGGGTCAGCCCGGGCAGCGGAGGCTCATCGTAATCCGCCGGCGCGACGTCGACGGCGAAACCGAGCCCGCGCAACAACTCCAGCCGGCGAGGCGAGGCGCTGGCCAGCACGACGCGTTCCAGCGTTCGCGTCACTGATAGATCTGGTTGCCGACACGCACGTATCCGCCGGGATGAATGCCGCGCGGATCGCGGTGCGTCCAATGGATCACGCCGCCGATGGGATAGAACTCGTAGACCCCTTTGACGTCGACCAGATCGCCGGTGCGCAATGGAAACGATCCGGTAAAATCGGTGTTGGCCTCGACGCGCACGATCAGCACGCAGCCGGAGGTAAGCCGCATCAGAAATCCTTGGTGCGGGCTGCGCCGGCCCGCGCGTGTCCCCAGCAATCGGGTAACGTTTCCCTCCGAGACGACTTCGACGTTCGACTGACGCGCCGCGTACGCGCGGCACACCATTGCGTCGTTGGGCGATTCGGGCGCGGGCGCCGCGCACGCCGCCAGCGTGCAGTAGAGCGCGAGCGGCGCCGCTAATTGAAACCTAGACATTAACGTGGGTGGAAGCGCGGTAAAGATGCTGTGCTTCGATATATTGCCACACCGCATCGGGAACCAAATAGCGTACGGTTCGTCCCTGCGCGCAGAGCGAACGTATCAGCGTCGCAGATTCCGTTAAGTCGGGTAGTTTTAACGTGCTGATGCGCTCGCGCAGACGCGGCGGCAGCGCGGAGATCACCCGCATCAACGCATCCTCGCGCACGCCGGGACGCGGAGCGATAACGAACTTGTCGAGCATCTCCAGAACGTCATCAAAGCGGCGCCACTGACTATCGACGACCGAGTCGGCACCGATGATGAAGGTAAAGCCGTCGCTGGGATATTTGGCGCGCAAGCGCGGCAGAAGGTCCACCGTAAACCCGGTCGCATCCGGCGCCAGATCTGCGGTTTCCAGGACGAATGCCGGATTATCGGCGATCGCTCCGAGAATCATCGCGCAACGATGTGCGGGATCGACCTCGGGACGGTCGCGGTAATGTTGGTTGCTGGTGGGTACGAACAGGACGCGATCGAGGGCTTCCATTTGACGCGCCGATTCGGCCAAGAACAGATGTGCGTTGTGAATGGGGTCGAACGTGCCGCCAAAGATGCCCAGTTTCATGAGTAGGTGAACTCGTACTCTCCGATGCGCACCGTATCGCCGTCGGTGGCACCCATTTCGCGCAGCTTTTTCTCCACGCCCATCTTGGCTAGGACTCGTTCGAAGCGCGCTAATCCTTCATCCGAATCGAAATTCGTCATCGCTGCCAGCCGCTCTACGCGTTCGCCGGTGAGCACGAATGCGCCGGCTTCATCGCGGACGATCCGAAACGGATCCTTGGAATGCAACTCGATGCGCGCGGGCTCCGGCGTCACGACTTCGGGCAACGGAGCATCCGCAATCGCCTGCCACGCCGCATAGATCAGTTCGTTGATGCCCTCGCCGGTGGCCGCACTGATGCCGCGAATTTCGGGAAAGCGCAGGCGAAGCTCGCCCAATCGCTCGCGCGCGTCGGGCACGTCGAGTTTGTTGACGACCAGCAGCGTGCGCCGCTGCGCCAGCGATGGATTCCACGCCGCTAGCTCGTGCTCGATGATCTCTTTGTCGTGCAGGATTTCGTCGAGCGGTTTGGCGCCGTCGAGCAAGTGAATGAGCACGCGCGTGCGCTCGACGTGGCGCAAGAACAGGTCGCCGAGCCCCGCACCTTCGTGCGCACCTTCGATCAAGCCGGGAACGTCGACCATCACAAACGAGGCCTCGTCGGAAACGCGTACGACGCCGAGTTGCGGTTCGAGCGTCGTAAACGGATAGTCGGCGATCTTCGGACGCGCCGCGGAAACGACCGACAGCAGCGTCGATTTTCCGGCATTGGGGACGCCGACTACGCCGCAGTCGGCCAGCAGACGCAACTCCAAACGAAGCGTGCATCTCTCGCCCGGTTCGCCTCGCTCGGCGAAACGCGGCGCCTGCCGCGCGCTGGTCGCAAAGTGCTGGTTTCCCAGTCCTCCGCGCCCGCCTTTTGCCGCCAGCACCTGCTGTCCGTCGGCCGTCAGGTCGGCCAGGAAGTTTTCGCTTTGTCCTTCGAGCGTACGAAAGACGATCGTTCCGACTGGAACGTGAATCGTCAAATCGGGCGAGCTGCGGCCCGACTTGTTGGAGGTGCCGCCGGCCTTTCCGGACTCGGCCGTAAACTGTCGCTTGAAACGGAACTCCACCAGCGTGGACAGCTCGGCGTTCGCTTCGACGTAGATGCTGCCGCCATGGCCGCCGTCGCCGCCGGCCGGTCCGCCTTTGGGTACGTACTTCTCGCGCCGCCACGCGACGATGCCGTCACCGCCGTTGCCGGCTACTGCCGCGATCGTTGCTTCGTCGATGAATTGCACGCGTTCGAGACTTCGCCGAAAATGCAACGAGGGCCTTAAAGGCCCTCGTTCGTCACTTCCTCGCCGCGATGCGTTTGCACGCCCGCCGGATTCAGGCGGCCGGCCGAACGTTGACGTGCTGTTTCTTGCGGCGCGTTGTAAATTCGACCGTGCCTTCGATCAGCGCGAACAGCGTGTGGTCCTTACCGATGCCGACGTTGTGGCCGGGATAGAAATGGGTTCCGCGCTGGCGCACGATGATGTTGCCCGCCACTACGCGCTCGCCGCCGAAGCGCTTGACGCCCAAGCGTTGCGCGTTCGAGTCGCGGCCGTTGCGAGTGGAGCCGGCGCCCTTCTTGGACGCAAAAAGCTGAAGATCGAACCGAAACATAGCCGGGAAAGGATACCAGGGCGGGGCGCGTTGCGCAAGCACTTGGGAAGACATGGGTTTTAGCTTGCTCGCTGGCCTGGGTAAGCGTCTTTACTCCGAGACGCCGGGCTCCAGGATCGCCAAGGTTCCGGACTGGGCGTCCAACTCGGCCATAACCCCGATCGGAAGTACCCACTGGGCGGTGATGTGACCCACCGGAACCCCGGCCACCGCCGGCCGGCCCAGCGTGCCCAGGCGGTCGGCAAGCACCTCGTCGACGGTCTGCGATTGCGGCGGCGTCGTGCACTTGGTGCATTGGCCCCAGACAATTCCGTGGGCCGCCGAAAGCGTTCCAGCCAACCGAAGTTGCGTTAGCATCCGGTCGACGCGATAGGGCTGCTCTTCGGTCTCTTCGAGGAACAGAATCGCGCCGTTGGCTGCGATCGCGTAATTCGTTCCGGCCAGGGCGCTGACCAGCGAGAGATTTCCACCCGCCAAGGGCCCGCGAGCCCTTCCCGGCGCGAGCGCGCGAACTCCCGGCGCGCGCAGCTCGCCAATCGCTTCGGGCTGCATGATCGCGCGCATCACGTTAGCGCGCGTGGCATCATTAAAGGTGTCGCGTGCCGCCACCGGTCCGTGAAAGGTGACGATGCCGCTGCGCACGGTTACCGCGTTGAGAATGGCGGTGAGATCGGAGAAGCCCAGTACCACCTTCGGATCGCGACGCAGTGCCGTGTAATCCAAATCGTCCAGGATCCGCATCGTTCCATAGCCGCCGCGCATCGCAAAAATGCCGCGGACGCTGGGATCGCGCGCCATTGCATTGAAATCGGCGGCCCGCTGCGCGTCGGTGCCGGCCAAGAAACCGTTTGCAGCGCCGGCGTATTCGCCCAGCTTCGCGCGCAAGCCGAGCGTCTGCACGTGCGCGACGCCCTCTTCAACCTCGCCGGGATTCAGAGCGGAGGCCGGTGAGATCAAGCCGACAACGTCGCCCTTCCGTAACATCGGCGGGCGGCGCAAGCGTGTTGGAAAAGCGGGCATCGGACACCCCATCGTCGCTAGCCCCAGAGCGGAGCCGAGAAACGTCGCACGTGTGGTCATAGGTGGCGCCTTTCGCTGCACTCTGAGAGGGTCCGTTCCGGGGCCGACGTAACTTCGGAAGAGTTTTGGCAAGAAGACGCGTGGTCGTAACCGGCCTGGGCTCAATTACTCCAATTGGAAATAGCACCGGTGAATTTTGGCGGAGGCTGGTCGCCGGAGAGTCCGGAGTCGGACCGATCACCGCGTTTGACGCCGCCGACTTCGCTACGCGCTTTGCCGCCGAGGTCAAAGATTTCACGCCCGACGAGATCGTCGGTAAGAAGGAAGCTCGCCGGCTGGACCGGTTTGCGCAGTTCGCCATCGCCGCCGCTCACGAAGCGATCGCCGACGCGGGCCTGCCCGAGGACGAAGAGTTCAAGAACAGGGTGGGCGCCGTGCTGGGAACCGGTATCGGCGGCATCATCACCTTTTGGCAGCAGTCGATCAAAGCTGCGGAACTGGGAACCTGGGCAAAGACCTCGCCATTCTTCATTCCGATGCTGATGGGCAACGCAGCGCCGGCCAATATCTCGATGCGCCACGGCTTTCGCGGTCCGGTGTTCGCGGCGTCGAGTGCCTGCGCGTCGGCGAACGACGCAATCGCCGTCGCGTACAACTACATCGTCAACGGCGATGCCGACGCGATGGTGACCGGCGGAACGGAAGCGACGATTACGCCGCTCGCCGTCGGCGGATTCTGCTCGATGAAAGCGATGTCGACGCGCAACGAGGAACCGGCCAAGGCCAGCCGCCCGTTTGACGCACAGCGCGACGGTTTCGTCTTGGGTGAGGGCGCCGGAATCCTGATTCTGGAAGCGCACGAAAAGGCGGCGGCGCGCGGCGCTAAGATCTACGCGGAGATGTTCGGCTACGGACAGTCGGCAGACGCGTACGACATCGTCGCTCCCGATCCGGAGAGTCGCGGCGTGGAGCTCGCGCTGCAGCGTGCCTTAGACTCGGCCGGCATTCGTACCGATGAAGTGGACTACATCAACGCCCATGGAACCTCGACGCCCTTGGGCGACGCGGCGGAATCGCGAGCGATCGAACACGTCTTCGGCGAGGGCACGCGCGTTGCGGTCAGCTCGACGAAGTCGATGCACGGACATCTGCTGGGCGCGGCCGGTGGCATCGAAGGCGTCGCGATCGCACTGGCAGTGCACGACGACACGCTTCCGCCGACGATCAATTACGAGTTTCCAGATCCCGAGTGTCGCTTGGATTACGTCCCCAACGTTGCGCGCAAGGCGCCGGTGCGATTCGCCCTCTCCAACTCGTTCGGCTTTGGCGGCCACAATTGCGTGCTCGTGTTCGGCAAGCCCCGCGATTGAGTGGTGAAGCGCGGCGGCGGCGCCTGCGCGCGCTGGTACGGCGCGCGGGAATCAAGGCCGCCGATGCCGGTGACTTGGAGTTGGTCGAGCGTGCCTTCGTCCACGAGAGTCACGCCAAGGAGCGAGGCGGACTTTCGAACGAGCGCATGGAGTTTCTCGGCGACTCGGTCCTCGGGTTCCTCACTGCGGCCTGGCTCTTCGCCGAGTTTCCAAACGAGCGTGAAGGAGAGCTCACCTTGCGTAGAGCTCGCATCGTCAACGACGAATCGCTGGCGCAGAGCGCGCTTCGCCTGGGATTTGCCGAGGTGATGGTGCTGGGTGCCGGAATGCGCAAGCACGGCGCGAGCAACGCCTCGGTTTTGGCAGATGCATTCGAGGCGTTCGTGGCCGCGCTCTACCTGACGTACGGGTTGGAGGCGGCGCGCCACTTCGTGGAACGCCAGCACATTGCAAAGACCGATCTCTCACCGGATGCATTGCTCGATCCGAAGACGCGGCTGCAACATTACGCGCAGGAACATCTTGGTGCAACGCCCCGCTATCACGATGCGGCGCGCGGCACGGCGAAGGCGCCGCTGTTTTCCTCGCGCGTCGAAGTGAACGGCGCAACGTTGGGAAGCGGAACGGGCTCCTCGAAGAGATCGTCGCAGCAGGAAGCTGCGCGTGACGCGCTACGGACGCTGATCGAGGGCACCAGGTGAAACTGCGGAAAATCAAGGCTTTCGGCTTCAAGACGTTCGCCGAGCCGACGTCGCTGGATTTTACGAGCGGAATAACCGCGATCGTCGGTCCCAACGGCTCGGGTAAATCGAACTTGGTCGACGCCGTTCGTTGGGTGCTGGGCGAGACGTCGAGCCGCTCGCTGCGTTCGGGCAAACTGGAAGACGTTATCTTCGCGGGAAACGACAAGCGCAAGCCGCTGGGTTTGGCCGAGGTTGCGATCACCTTCGACAACGCCGACCGGCGTCTGCCGATCGACTTTGCCGAAGTCGAGATCACCCGCCGCGCCTACCGCGCCGGCGAAAGCGAGTACTACATCAACCGCAGCCCGGTGCGGCTGCGCGACATCGTCGATCTGTTGATGGGCACCGGCCTCGGGCCGGGATCGTACGCGATCGTCTCGCAGGGGCAGATCGACGCGATTCTAGCCAGCAAGCCGACGGATCGGCGTTCACTTTTCGAAGAGACTGCCGGCATCAACAAGTTTCTGGCTCGTAAACATGAGTCGATGCGCCGCTTGGAACAGACCGAGCAGAATGCGATTCGCATCAGCGATCTCATCTCCGAATTGGAGCGGCGCATACCCGAGCTCGACACGCAGGTACGACGGGCCAAGCGCTATCGCAAAGTGAGCGCCCGGGTGCGCGACCTGGAAATCCTTTCCTATTTGCGAGCTTCGGCCTCGCGCCGCGCTGAAAAGGAAGAGCTGCGCAAGGAGTCCGAGCTCAACGAGGAGCGGCGCAGCGTCGCCGCAGCCAAAGCGGCGACCCTCGGCGCGCAGCTGGCCGAACTGCGTACGCGCACCTATCAGCACGAGCTGCATTTGGAAGAGTTGCGTTCGCGCAGTCAGGAGCGCCGCGGGGAACTTGCTCGCGTCGAGGCCGAGTATGCGGCGGCGTTGGCGCGGCGCGAGGCGCTGGAGCGCCAATCTACCCAAACGTCCGAAGACGTCGCTCGCGTCGTCGCGGAGCGCGAGTCGCTGGGCGTGCAGATGGCGTCGCTGGACGAACGGATAGCCCCGTTGCGCGTACAGGTCGACAGTGCGCGCGAGGAAGAGCTGGCGGCGCAAACCGCCCTAGCCGCAGCGCGCAAGGATCTCGATGCGATCTTCACCCAGCTGCGCCAGGTGGAAGCTGTGGCATCGGAAGTTGCCGCGCGCCGCGCCGAGCGACGCGTCGTGGGCGAAAATCTGCGCGCCGAGGCCGAGCGGCTGGATGAGGAGACGCGCAACGCGCGAACGCGCGCCGAGCAGTTGGAGATTGCGGCGGGCGCCGCGACGCACAAGCACGCTGGACGCGAGCCGGAGTTGGGCGCGCGCGAGCGCGAGATCGGCGATCTGCGCGTGGAACTGGAGGCAGCGGAGCGGCGCGTCGGCGAAGCGCAGGCGGCACTGGGCCAGGCGACCAGCGAGCATCGCCGGCACTCCGAAGATGTTGCCGCGGCGCAATCGCGACTGCACACGATCGAGGAACTCGAGGCTGCGCTCGAGGGTCACGTTCCCGGGACGCGCGCGGTATTCGACGCGTGGCAGCGCGGCGAACTGCGCGGCATCGAGGGAATCGTCAGCAACCTCATCGAGACCGACGAGCGTTTCGCGCGCGCGATGGACGTGGCGTTCGGCAACCGGCTCTCCAATATCATCACGACGACGTCCGAAGATGCGGAGCGCGCGATCGACTATCTGAGCGCCAAGGAGTTGGGCCGGGCCACGTTCCTTCCGCTGGACACGCTGGCAAACCGCGAGGGCAAGACGGTTACTTCCGACTTGAAGGCGTTGCCCGGAGTGATCGGTTACGCCCACACGCTGGTGCGAACGCGGCCCGAATACCGCGGCGTCATTTGCTTCTTGGTCGGCAGCGTGCTGGTCGTCGACACGCTGCAGACCGGAATTCGGCTCGCGCGGGAGCGCGGCGTTCGCGATACGATCGTCACGCTTTCGGGCGAGCAGATTGCCGGTGGCGGGGCGATTACCGGCGGTCGCTTCAAGCGCGAACGCTCGATCTTGTCGCGGCGCGTCCAGGCTGCGACGCTGCGCGAGCAGTTGGTTCCGATGCGCGCGCGGCTGAGCGAGCTGGAAAGCGCGCTGACGCAGGCGGCACGTGCGTCGGAAGAAGCGATTGCGCTACGCGACGGCGCGCGCGAGGGGCTGGCTCGGGCGGAACTGCAGTTGACCGAGCTGCGCGCCGAGATTGCCGTGTTGCAGAGCGAAGCCGAGCGCGCCCACCAAGAATTCGACGCCGCTCGCGCGCGAGTGGAAGAGCTCGGCGTGGCGGCGCGTGAGGCGCGCGAACGCGAGCGGACGATCGAGTCGAGCGATGCCGAAGGTGCGCGCACCGACGAGGAACGCCGCCGGCTAGAAGCCGATCTCGCCCAGGCACGCAGCCGCATCGCGCAAGCCGAAGGGTCGCAAGCGGAGGTTACGACGCGCGCCGGCCGCTTGCGCGAAAACCTGGCCGCACTGGGAGCCGAACGCGATGGCGCGCGTGCGCGGTTGGGTATCATCGATCAGGACAGCGAGCGGGCGCGTTCCGCGCGCGAAGCGATGCTGGCCGAGATCTCGGAGTTAATGGAGCAGACGCGAACGTCGCACGCCCGCGTTGAGGGCTTGCAGGCCGGCGTTCGCGAGACCGACGCCCAGCTCGAAGTTGCGCGTCGCGAGCGCGAGCAGCTTGGCAATGCGACGACGGCGCTCGAGTCGGACGCACATCTGGCCGAGAACGACGAACGCGCCGCGGCGGCCGGCGGCGAAGGCTCGCGCATGCGCCTCGCCGAGATCGAAGCCGAACTCGGCATGCTGGTCTCGCAGTTCGCCCAGAACCCGGCGAGCGACGATGAGTGCCGCGAGGTCGAAGGTCGCTTCAAACAGGAGCCGGACAGCGTTCTCGGCGAGCTGCCGCGTTTGCGTGAAGAGCTCGCACGGTTGCAGGCCAACGTCAATCTCAATGCCGAGGCGGAGCGCGAGGAGGTGGCGCAGCGCGAGGTATTTCTGCGCTCGCAACTCGACGATCTGGCTCGCGCGCGGGAAACCCTGCTGGAATCTATTCGTGAGATCGAGCAGCAGTCGCAAGTACAGTTTAACGAGACGTTCGATCGCGTTGCGGTCGCATTCGGGGACATGTACGAGCGGCTCTTTCCCGGCGGCGAAGCCAAGATGTGGCAGACGAATCCGGAGAATCTTTCCGAAACCGGCATCGAGATTTCGGTGCAGCCTCCCGGGAAGAAGTTGATGGCGCTGCCGGCGCTCTCGGGCGGTGAGCGCGCGATGGTCGCGGCTGCCCTCATCTTTGCCCTCATCGCGGTGAAACCGTCGCCGTTTTATCTGCTCGACGAGGTCGATGCCGCACTCGACGACGTCAACGTCGATCGCTTCTCGCAGATGGTGCGGGAGTTGACGTCGGACGACTCGCAGATGCTGATCGTCACCCACAACAAGAAGACGATGGAGTTAGCCGACCGCATGTACGGCGTGACCATGGGTGAAGCGGGGGTCAGCACGATCGTATCCGCGGTGCTCGGCGAGGTGAAACCGGAGCCCGCGCTTGTCTGAAAAACCGCTCAAACGCGGGGCCCTGTTCTCACTTTCGGACAAACGCGGCGCAGACGACCTGGCCCGCGCCCTGCAGCAGCGCGGCTTCACGATCTACGCAACCGGTGGAACGCGAACGCATCTGGAAACGGCCGGCGTCCCGACCCGCGACGTCGGCGAGCTGACCGGTTTTCCGGAATTGTTCTCCGGCCGGGTAAAGACGTTGCACCCCAAGGTCTTCGGCGCGATCCTTCACGACCGCGCCGATGCGCGTCACGTCGAGCAGCGCGACAGCTACGCAATTCCATCGCTCGACGTGATCGCCGTAAATCTCTACCCCTTCGAAGCAACGATTGCGCGCGAGGATGCAACGCTGGCCGAAGCCATCGAACATATCGACATCGGCGGCGTTGCGCTGCTGCGCGCGGCGGCCAAGAATTTCGGCAGCGTCAGCGTGCTGTCGGATCCGGCGCAATACGCCGAATTCTTGGCGGCGCTGCAAGCGGGTGGCGAACCGACGCCCGAACAGCGGCGTTCTTGGGCGGTCGCCGCTTTCGAACGCACCGCCGAATACGATGCGGCAATCTCGCACTATTTGACCGGCGACGCGCGGCCGGGCGAGCTGCCGGGAGCGCTCACGCTTACGCTGCCGCTGGCGCAGCGCCTTCGTTACGGAACGAATCCGCAAGAGCGTGCCGCTTTCTACCTGGAGCGAGTGGACCGGCTGCCGGAACAATTGCACGGCAAGGAGCTTTCCTACAATAACCTGCTGGATCTCGACGCGACGCTGAGACTGCTCTCGCGCGCGCCGGTCGGTGCGCAGATCGGCTCGGAGCCCGAGCGCTTCGTGCGCGCCGCGGTCGTCAAGCACACGGTGCCGTGCGGCGTCGCGCAACGCTCCAGCGTCGGGAAAGCGGTACGCGATGCGCTCGATGCCGATCCGGTCTCGGCTTTCGGCGGTATCGTGGCTGCCGACGCGCGGCTGGACATGGCGGCCGCACAAGCGCTCAGTGAGTTCTTTTTGGAGATCGTGGCAGCGCCGGAGTTCGACGACGACGCGCTGGCATTACTAAAGCGCCGCAAGAACTTGCGGATCATGCGCTACG
>JBPYDW010000262.1:0-4246 GCA_051986335.1 Vulcanimicrobiaceae bacterium
ACGACGGTTAGCTCGTCTCCGGCCGTATCGGTCGCGGCAAGGCCGCCGTCGGAGAAGAACGCGACGTCGCTGGGATTGCCGCCGGTCGCAACGGTTCCCAAGCGCGCAAACGTCTGCGGATCGTGGAGCACGATGCCGTCGTCGTAGGCCGCAACGGCGAGCAACGGACGGTCGGCGCCGGGCGGCGGAACGATATGGACGTCGCTCACGGCAATGACGCCCGCGCTTCCGGCGATGACGCTTGCCGTCGTTGGCGCCGTCACGTCCGGCACGAGATACGTGTCGCCGTCGATACTGCCCGGACCAACCACCGTGATCCCAATCGGCGGTGGTACGCCGTTTGCGTGCAGCGCAATGCGACCGCCGGGAAAGAATGGTCCGGCGCCGATGCGAAACGACGCGATCGTTTGCACTGCTGCCGGCACTCGCGCGATCGCTGCGGTCAGCGCGCAAGCGACGCAGCACAGCAGTACTAAACGCCGCACCGCGTGATTTCGCCGATACGATCGAGACCGTCTGCAATGTCGGTTGCCGGAGCGACGAGCGTCTGTTGCGTGCGAGCCGGGTCGAGGCCGAAGCCGGCCACACGATAGTCTTCAAACGTTCCGGCAACGATTGCGCCGTCGGGGTCGACCGCGAATGCTCGCCGGACTCGCTCGTCGATTGCGACGACGTAGATGCGCAGTTCGACGGCACGGCCGCGCGCCAGCGGCACTATCCAGTCGGATGCACAGGTGCGGGCGTTCCATACAACGAGGTGGTAGCCGGCCTGCCGGTACCCAATCAAGCCGCCGGGATCGGCCATGACGCTGTCGTCGACACGCGCGCTTGCAATTCCGGCGTTTCCGGGAACGGGCCCACTTGCATCGCGCGCGACCAGCTGCGTCGCCTCGACGAGGTGCGCGGCTTCCCACGCCCACGCCGAAGCGTCTTCGGCGGTTATTGCCACGCGCAACGGTCCCGGCGTTGCCGCAGGACGCTGCACGGTACTCACGGTTACGCGCGGGCACGATGCCATCTCGAGACGTACCTGCGCGACGAGCATCTGCGGTTCGCGTTCTCCGGCGGTCGCTAGCCGGCGGCCCGCAGCGTCGATGATCTGGCTCTTGCCGCAATAGGCAACGCAGTCGCGCTCCGTTCCACACTTGTTGGCGGCCACGAACGGGCGGTGGTTTTCCCAAGCACGCAGCGGAGCCAGCAAATCCGCTTGGATGTTCTCGAGTGCCCATGGATCGCGACCGCTCGTGACCCATGCCGTCGGCATTACCAACAGGTCGGCGCCGAGATCGGTTAACGTGCGCGGGATGGCCGGCATTCGGCCGTCGGCGCAGATGAGCACGCCGAGGGATCCTAGCGACGTGCGTATCGGCGCTATCCGCTTGCCGGGCGCGAACCAACGCCGGTCGAAGTGCCAGAGGAAGCATTTGTCTGCGTATCCGGCAATGCTGCCGTCGTTCTCGACAACAACCGCACTATTGAACGTGCGCGAGCCGTCAAGGCGCGCGGTTCCGCAGACGACGACAATTCGCAAACGCTGGGCGAGCAGTTGCAGTTCGTGCACCGCCCGCTCGACCGCCGCACCGTCGAGCGGAGCCGCTCCCAAGACGTAGGCCGGGATCGTCCCTTCCGGCAGCACGACGAGTTGTGCACCCGAGCGCGCGGCGTCCTCCACCCGTTTGCAGATCGCCGGCCAGACCGATGAAAACTGTTCGCGATCGTGGGCCGTCAGTTGGAGGGCGGCGACGGTGAGGCTACGCATGCGTGCTGCGCACTTTCTCTGCGCGCCTGCCCCGCCTTCCTTTCGGAGTCGCCCATACGAGGTAGAAGGACGCGCGCGAGCAAAACAAGGGGCACATGAGCCTGAAAGCCTTCGCAATCGTCATCGCATGCGCCGGCGGCCTGATCGCCGTGAACGGCACACTGCCCTCGCGCGCCGCCTCGGATCCCTGCGCGTCGAAACCGAGTAAGTATCAACGGGACAAATGCCGGGAGTACAACGCGTCGGCTCCCGGCGACGAATACTTCGGCAAGCAGAAGATGAGCTATTTGGGAATTAACAACACCTTTCACGATTCGGCGATCCGAGCCGGCTCCAGCACCACCGATCCGGCGATACTGGGGAAGATGGATCAGGCCAACGACGCGCTGCAGGCGTGGTTGAAGAAGTATCCCAACGATCCGCAGCTAGCCCGATCGATCTTTCTCGCCGCCGAAGCCTACAAAAAGGTCTGGGTCAAATCTGCCCAGGACAAGGCCTGGACGTACATGCAGCTGCTAGAGGCAAAATTCCCCAACACGTACTTCGGCAAGCAAGTGAAGAAAGAGATGGCGATCGGTTTTACCCAGCACTGGTATACCGATCCGCAACCCTGCGGAGTAACTCCGGCGGTAACGCCGGCGCCGCCGCCACCGGCCAAGGGCAAGCCGAAGTATCAAATCCTCTACCCGCCGTGCATCTCGGCCGCCTCGGCTACCCCGACACCGAAGTAAAGCACTACACGCAGAAAACAAAGAGTCCGCGATCGCCGCGGACTCTTTTGATTGTGCGCTTGCGCCGGGCGAGGCGCGGCGCGTTCGCGCCGTGCCGTCGTCGGGACGCGCACAATTTTGCATCCTGCAAAATTGTTACTCACTTCGCGCTCGCTCTCGCCCTCCATGGCTTCACTCGCGCCTCAGATGCCCTCCTCACGGCACGGCCCGAACACCCCGCGCCTTTATTTCTCACCCACTTGAAGTCTGGACCTCGGGTGATTGACCTGAGTCCTAGCGAGAAGCGCTTTTGGGCTTTGTGGCAACATCGCACACAAATGGGGCGCGGGAGGGCGAGCGATAAAGTTCCACGGCGCGCTCCGACGAGCGCGGGCCTTGCGCAGGATGCGCAACTTGGTTCAGAACTTCGTTCGCCCGCGCGAGCGGCGCGAATAGGAGCCGAACACGATGTGAGGCGACGAATGGCGCGGTGGAACTTTGTCGCTCGCGCTTCCGCCCGCGTCTCGCGTGTAAATGACAAGCCCTCGGGTTTCCCCGAGGGCTTGCTACTCATCAGAGTATGCGGTTTAGAACTTCAAGCCTAAGCCAACGTATGGACCGTTGTGCGAGTAGCCAACGGGTGCGTTTTGCTTTGCGTTTCCTTTATCGCCGAGGAACCCGAAGTCAATGTACAGCGGGAGCGTCGGTGAGAACGTAAACGTGCCACCAATTTCGTAGGTGTAGACATCGTATGCCAGTTTGAAGTTCCTGCCTGAAGGATCGGTAAAGTTGCCCTGGATGTTCGGGTAGTAATAGAACGAGCCGTAAACTGAGAACGGTTGATCGAGATCCGGAAGCTTTTCGATTCCGAAGCCGACGTTGTTCAGTTTCGGGTATCCGTAGTTGTTAGAACTCCAGAGATAACCTATTCCGATGTAGACGCGCGGATTGAAGATTCGGAGACCCACACGGGCCTGGAAGTCGTAATCGCGCGCGGTGAACGCCGGGACGAACGTCGATCCGCCGCCGCCGATAACCGTGACGCAACCCGGATCACCGGGTGTCGTGCAGGGGAACGGAGGCGTGCCGACGGGCGTTGGTGCGATCTGGTTGTGTGGATAGTTGATCTGGCGGTAGACGCCCTCGACCATCCACGGCAGGTTCGCAGCATCGAACTCCCATGCGCCCTTGATTTCGTACGAGAAGCCACCATTGTTGTTGTTGCCGGTGTTGCCGGGGCTGAACTCGTTGTAGACCTTCGGCGAGATGATGTAATCACCAGCGACGAAGAGGTCATGATACGGTGCAACCGGTGTCGGCGTTGGAGACGGTGGTGGCGGCGGTGGCGGTGGCGGCGGAGGCGGCGGCGGCGTGGGCGGCAGATACCGCACGACAACCACTCGCTGCTCGGGTACCCACTGTACGTAGGCGCCCATGCCTTCCGAAATCACACGCACCGGTACGACGACGACTCCCTGGTAGATTTCCGGGGGGACGTCGAGCGGTCGGGTTTCACCGTTGATAACGACCTCGGGGCGACCCACGGTCACTTTGACGTCGGCGCCAGGCTTGCTGACGTCGGCCGTCTTTGACCCCGGGTCCCACGACACGGTGGCGCCCATTTGTTCGAACATAGAACGAAGCGGAATCAAGATCGTGTCGTGGCGCACGAGTGCTGCCAGGACGCGGCCCTGCTTCAGCTTGTCGGGCTTCGCGTAGACGTGGTGGTCGTTATAGAGGATTGGGATCTGGCCCGACGGCGGGGAACCGAAGTTCG
>JBPYDW010000263.1:0-2085 GCA_051986335.1 Vulcanimicrobiaceae bacterium
GTCAGCCCGGCTTCAGTTGCGCCGGCGCAGCCGGAGAGGCCGACGATGACCAGCGCGCCGTATCCGATTGCAAAAAGAGCGACCGCACACGCGGCGATATAGGCTGTCGTTTTTCGCTGCGCGTTTCGGGTCCCGAACTTCGCGAATGCGAAAAACAACAGCGCAACGCAGGCCAATGCAGCTAAAAGAATCCCCAGCCTGCTCAAGAAGACACCCCGATCGACAGGACAGTATCGCGACGATAAATCATCGGCGACGGCGGCGTACAGCTGATCTACAGCTAGAAGAGTCGTGGCGATTGGCACCAGGCAAGACCGAAGAGCATCAGGCCGCCGTTAGCGAGCGCGAAGACCAGCACTACCGCGGCGCCGGCGAATATTAAAGCGCGGCGCAATAGGTTCTTGAGTCGAAAGATTCCCAGGACGATCAGCCCGATGGCCGCGATGAAGGATACGACGGCGAGGATCCACTCGTCGATCGTTTCGACCGCGTGCAAGCTCATACATATCTTCATGTCGATATTCGTCGCGGACGAGCTCGGGGGCATTCCCAACGAAGCCGCTGCCGACTGGTAGCACCACCAAAAAGTGGTCAAGGCGACTCCGCCGGTGAACAGTATGAAGCACCCGAGAACGCCGGTCCAAATAAGCGCTGCGCGCCGGTATTTTCGGTCTGCCATCCGCTGCCGCGCGGAGAGCAGGATCGCGATCGCGGCACCGGCGAGCGCGATCAAAAGCGCCCACAGCTCGATAAAGCCGCGTGCATCTTGTCGGATGCAATACCTCGCCGACAAGCCGTGAATCAGGTCCACAATGCCAGCTTACTGCCTATGATAGAGTTGTACCTAGAGTAACTTCGCTATAGCCGCGAGAGGAGGCGAGATGTTCCAGCAGGTTCTCAATCCGCTCGGCAATCTGTTCGTCACGTGGCTGGTCGCGCTGATCCCCGTCGCTTTGCTGCTGATCCTGCTGGCAGTCTTCCGAATGTCGGCGTGGCTTGCGACGCTCATCGGGTCGCTGGTTACCCTGCTGCTCGCATGGGCGGTCTGGCGAATGCCGATGGGCGTTGGGCTGCGGGCCTACCTCAACGGCTCTGCTACCGGCATATGGAACGTCGACTGGATCACCTTTTGGGGAGTCGTTCTCTTCAACACTTTGGTCATCACCGGCACGTTCGGACGTTTCACGCGCTGGGTCTCGTCGCACGGCACGCGCGACGTGCGTGTCCAAACGATCCTCTTCGCTTGGGCGTTCGGCGCGCTGCTGGAAGGGCTGGTCGGCTTCGGCTATCCGTGGGCCGTCGTTGCGCCGATCTTGATTGTGCTCGGGATACCCGACCTCGATGCGCTGCGCGTCGCTGCAATCGCCAACAACGCACCGGTTTCGTTTGGAGCTTTGGGCGCGCCGATTATCGCGCTCGCGGCGGTCACGACTCTCCCCTTGCTGGCGCTTTCAAGTTCCATCGGACACATCGTCGCGATCTTGGCACTGCTGCCGCCGTGGATTCTCATCTATTTAGTCAGCGGAAAGCGCGGCCTGCGCGACGGCTGGCCGCTGGCGATCGTTGGATCGTTGGGCTACATCGCGGGGCAATTTCCGGTCGCGGTCTACCTCGGTCCGTACCTGCCCGACGTCGTCGGCGCGATTATTTGCTTCGGGGCGCTCTTGCTGTTGCTGCGGGTCTGGCGGCCGAAGACGGTTCTCGCCTACGGCGGCGAGTCGATCGCTGAGGACGCAAAGCAGGATGCGGCGGAGCACGGACTTACACCTGGCGAGATCTGGCAGGCGTGGATGCCGTTTGTCGTGCTGATCATCATCGTCGTCCTGTGGACCGGTCCATGGTCGCCGCTCCCCAAGTTGAGCTTGTTTACAACCAGCGTCACGGCGTTGCCATCAATTGGAACCGGCAAGCCGGTCGCGGCGGCCTTCAATTTCACGCCGTTCATCGCGGGCAGCGCGATTTTGGCGTCGTGGATCGTCGTCTCGCTCATCTTGCGAATCAATGGCGAGCAGCTGGCCCAAGTTTTCCGCACGACGTTCCGGCAGATGTGGGGTGCGCTACTCGTTGGCGTATTTATCTTCGGCC
>JBPYDW010000264.1:0-2029 GCA_051986335.1 Vulcanimicrobiaceae bacterium
CCGTGAATCAGTAGACGGTAAATCTCGCGCTGGAGTGAGGCGTCGTAAGCCGCCGCCTGCCGGCGGGCCGTGTCGACGGAGATGACCACGTCGCCCAGCAGCGGCTCCGGGACCGGCGATTTCGGCCCGGGATCGAGCGGGAAGCTCAGCACGTCGGTCGCAGCATCACGCCCGCGATATTCGAAGTTCAGGGCGCGGATTGCGTTGTCGCTGACGAGCGAGAGCGAAAGAGCCGAATCCGCCTCGCCGATCTCGACCAGCAATCGTTGCGCCGTTGCCGTGAGCGCCCGTCCGTCGATGCCGCTGCGGCGCACGTCGTTGCGGTAGTAAATCACTGCGATGGTCTCTGCGCAGCATAGGCTCGCACGATCTTTGCGACCAGCGGATGGCGCACGACGTCGGATTCATCGAGCTCGACGACTCCGATACCATCGATCCCGTCGAGGCGCGCCGCGGCGGTACGCAAGCCGCTGCGCTGTCCGGCCGGCAGATCGATCTGCGTTACGTCTCCCGTCACGACCATCTTCGATCCGCTGCCAAGACGCGTCAGGAACATCTTGAGCTGATCGTCGGTTGCGTTCTGCGCCTCATCGAGAATGACGAACGAATCCGAAAGCGTGCGACCTCGCATGAATGCCAACGGCGCCACTTCGAGTGTGCCGCGTTCCATGTGTTTGGTAATGACCGCTTCGTCGAGAAGTTCGCCGAGCGCATCGAAGAGCGGGCGCATATACGGATCGAACTTTTCCCGCAAGTCGCCCGGAAGAAAACCGAGCCGCTCCCCGGCTTCAACGGCCGGACGCGACAGTATCACGCGCGCCACGTCCCGTCGTTTCAGAGCGCGAACCGCCATGACGACGGCTAAGTACGTCTTACCGGTCCCGGCCGGGCCGATACCAAACGTCAAAGTCGCCCTGTCGATCGAGTGCACGAACGTGCGCTGGCCGCTCGTCCGCGGACGAATCTCGCGCCCGCGATGGCTGCGCAACAGCGTGCTCGGCAGCGCAGCATCGCCTTCGGTGCGCGCGTCGGAGAGCGCGAGCGCCACGTCGTCGGGCGTTATGTGAGCTCCCTCAACGGCCGCCTCCAGTACGCGTCGCACGACGCCTTCGGCTCGCGCAACGGCGGCGTCATCGCCTGCTAAGAGCAAGCGATCGCCGTCGGCCTGGACCGCGACGTCGAGCGAGGATTCGATCGCGGAGAGGTTGCGATCGTACTCTCCAAAGAGCCGCACGTGGTCCGAGAGCTCAGCGAGGTCTATAGAGCGTTGAGCGGTCAAGCCCCCCAGTATTCGTCGCTCAGCGCACGGGGCTTTCCAAGCACCTCGGCGGCGATGACCGCCCGGACGATCTCGCGGCGGTCGGCGAAGAGGGGTCGAGGCGCCTTTCGGGGCTCGCTCGGGACCGCGGCCACGGGTTTCTGCGAGTCGGCACGTGGCTTGACCGCTGGAGCGGCGCGTGGTGGCGGGGAAGGCGCCGGCTGCACAGTCGGAAGCGGCTGGGATGGGGCCGGCCAAGTGGCTTGGGGCGTGGGGGACGGGCCCGGCCGCGGCGGCGGCATCGCAACGGCAGGTTGGGGCCGGGGACGCTGCCGTGCCGGCGCCTGACTGCCTTGCATCCTCCGTTGACTGCGAATCCGGGAGCTCATGCTTCCGACGACGCCCACGATCAAAAGAACGACCCAGACCAGGAGCCCGATGTCGCGCATGCGACTTTTACTTCGCGCTTGGGCCCGCGAGCGGCGGCTGCTGCGAGTCGCTCGAGCTCTCGGTTGAGGCGCCGATCGAGCTACGCATTTCGGTGTCCGCCTGTACGTTGCGGAGACGGTAATAATCCATCACACCCAAGTTGCCGTGCAGGAACGCTTGCGCGATCGCCTGCGGAATGCTCGCCTCGGCTTCGACGACTTTAGCGCGCATCGCTTGCGTCTGCGCTTTTTGCTCTTGCTCCGATGCAAGGGCCGCGTACTGACGCTCCGCAGCCTTTGCCTGCGCGATCCGGCGATCCGCTTCGGCCTGACTCGTCTGCAG
>JBPYDW010000265.1:0-8053 GCA_051986335.1 Vulcanimicrobiaceae bacterium
TTCGTCGGACACGTCGTGCTCTACCATCCCGGGGTTCGCGCGTTGCTCGACCAGGTACGCGCCGGGACGATCGGTGAGGTCCGCCACGTGCGCTCACGCCGATTGAGTTTTGGCACGATACGCCCGCATGAGAACGTGTGGTGGAGCTTTGCGCCGCACGACGTCGCGCTCGTGTTGGAGATCCTGGGCGAGATGCCCGAAGCGGCCCGCGGTTCGCTGTGGAGCTTCGTGCGCCCGCAGATCGCCGATTTTGCCTACGCCGATCTCGCATTCTCGGGAGGGCGCAGCGCCCACATCGAAGTGTCGTGGCTCGATCCCGACAAGGCCGTGCGCCTCGACGTCTTCGGCAGCAAGGGCACGCTCACGTTCGCCGATGGCCCGGGCGGCGGTAGCGTCAAGCTCATCGCTTCGAGCGTGGCGCTCAACGGCGCAGCAGCCGCCGAACATCGGCAGGATGCCGCGCGGGCAATTCCATTTGCCGCAGCCGAGCCGCTCGAAGTTGAAATGCGCGCCTTTCTGCGATTGATCAGCGAGGGAACTCCGGCGCCGACCGGCGGAGCCGAGGGACTGCGCGTCGTGGAGGTCTTGGCGATGCTCGATCGGTCCCGGAGTCCCTCGCTGGAGGCAATCGCGTGAGCGTTCTCTTGCGCCACAATCAAGAGTACTTCGTGCATCAATCGTCATATGTCGACGATCCGTGCGACATCGGTGCCGGCACGAAGATCTGGCACTTCTCTCACGTCATGGCGCACGCATCGATCGGCCGCAACTGCTCGATCGGCCAGAACTGCTTCATCGCCCCGTACACGTCCATCGGAAACAACGTCAAGATCCAGAACAACGTCTCGATCTACGAAGGAGTGGTTTTGGAGGATGACGTGTTTTGCGGGCCGAGCATGGTTTTCACCAACGTCATGACGCCCCGCTCCGGCACGCCGCGCAACACCTCCGCAGACTACCTCAAGACCATCGTGCGACGCGGCGCGTCCATCGGTGCAAACGCCACCATCATCTGCGGTAACGAGATCGGTGAGTACGCCTTTGTCGGTGCCGGCGCGGTGGTAACGCGGGACGTTGCTCCCTATACGGTCGTCACCGGCAACCCGGCGCGCGTGCACGGTTACGCTTGCCGCTGTGGGCTGGCATTGGCCTTCGGCACCGGCCATGGGCGCGAGCTGACTACGGCCGTGTGCGCGTCGTGCGGGCGAGGTTACGAGCGCCGCGGGACGGCAGTGCACGCGATCGATCGCCCGTGATCCCGATTGCCGACCTGCGCCGCCAATATCAGGAGCTGCGGAGCGAGATCGACGCGGCAGTTTCGAGCGTCTTGGCGAGCGGGCAGTTCATCAACGGCCCTAACGTGCGCGCACTCGAAGAAGAAATTGCCGACTACGTCGGGACCAGACACGCGATTGCGCTGAACTCGGGCACCGATGCGCTGCACCTCGCCTTGCGCGCGCTGGATATAGGTCCCGGCGACGACGTGATCACGACCCCGTTCACCTTCGTGGCGACCACCGAAGCGATCGGCATCGTCGGTGCGAAGCCGGTCTTCGTCGATATCGATCCGCGCACGTACAACCTCGACGCGGCGCAACTTCGTACGGCGATAACGCCGCGTACCAAGGCGGTTCTCCCCGTCCATTTGTACGGGCTGCCGGCCGCGATCGGCGAGATTGCGGCGGTCGCGCAGCACCACGGTTTGGCCGTGGTCGAGGACTGTGCGCAAGCGATCGGCGCGCTCGCCCATGGACGGCGCGTCGGCTCGTTCGGCACCTTTGGCGCCTTCAGTTTCTTTCCGTCCAAGAATTTGGGCGCATATGGCGACGGCGGCATGCTCACCACCGACGACGACGCACTGGCCCGCAGAGTCCGCGGCTTGCGTGCCCACGGCGGCATCGTCAAATATCATCACGACGAGCTCGGCGTCAACAGCCGGCTCGATGAGATGCAGGCCGCCATCCTGCGAGCAAAACTGCCGCACCTCGAGCGCTGGATCGACGCGCGTCGTGCTATCGCTGCCGCGTACACCGAGACACTGCGCGACGTCGCCGGGCCCCCTCCGGAAGACACCGCTGACGCACGTCATGTCTTTCACCAGTATACGCTGCGCTTCGAGGAGCGCGATCGCGTTGCCGAGGCCCTGTCGAAACGCGGTGTTCAAACGATGGTCTACTACCCGGTGCCGCTGCACTTGCAACGGGTGCACCGCGAGCTCGGCATCGCTCCCGGAGCATTCCCGCATGCCGAACGCGCTGCCAATGAAGTGCTGTCGTTGCCGATGTTTCCCGAACTCACGGGTGAGGAGCAGGCGACGGTAGCCGATGCCGTACGAGATGCCATCGCCCCGGTGACGGCGTAATGCGCTTGGCAACCATTCTGGGCGCGCGCCCGCAGTTCATCAAGGCCGCTCCGGTTAGTGCCGAGCTGCGACGGCGCAACATTGAAGAGATCCTGATCCACACAGGCCAGCACTACGATCGCGCGATGTCCGATGTATTCTTTACCGAGCTGGGGCTACCGGAAGCCCAGTACGACCTGGAAGTGGGATCCGCTGCGCACGGCGCGCAGACCGGCGAAATCATGAAGCGTCTCGAGCCCCTGCTCGATGAAATAGCCCCGGACGCCGCGCTCGTCTACGGCGATACCAACAGCACGCTCGCGGGTGCGCTAACGGCCTCAAAACTTGGCATCCCGGTCGTTCACGTCGAGGCTGGTCTGCGTTCGTTCGATCGCACCATGCCCGAAGAAATCAACCGCATCGTTTCCGACCACGTCAGCGACGTTCATCTCGCGCCGACCGAAAACGCGGCGCTCCAACTCGCACGCGAAGGCATCGTCTCGAGCGTCGTCGTCGTCGGCGACGTGATGGCCGACCTAGCCGCGCAAACGGCGTCATCCCTGCCGGAGCTTCCCGACGTATTGCGGCGTTTCGGGCTCGTGCCGGGAACGTACGGCGTCGTAACGGTGCACCGCGCCGGCAATACGAACGACCCCGTGCGCTTCGCCAACATCGTCAGCGGGTTGCGCGCGGTGGGGTTGCCCTTAATTTTTCCCGTGCACCCGCGAACGCGTGCGCTGGTCGACCGATATCGGGTTGGGATGAACGACCGCGTGATCGCCTGCGAACCGCTCGGCTATCGCGACACGATTGCGCTGCTTTCATCGGCGCGCGTCGTGTTTACCGACTCGGGCGGGATTCAGAAGGAGGCATTCGCCGTCGGCGTTCCGTGCGTAACCCTGCGCGGCGAGACGGAGTGGATTGAAACCCTGGAGGGCGGGTGGAACGTGCTGGCCGATTGCGATCCGGAGGCAATCGTGCGTGGGGCACGGCGCGCGCGTCCGAGCCGGCGAGGCCGGCCTTTCGGCGACGGGAACGCCGCCGTGCGCTCGGTGGACGCCGTCGTCGAGCGGTTTGAACGAACGCGCGACTGTGTGAGCGTGTGCGATTCCTGATTCTCTCGCAGTACTATCTTCCGGAGGTCGGCGCCGCGCAGACGCGGCTGGGCGCATTCGCGCGCGCGCTCGTCGCCCGCGGCCACGAGGTCGAAATCGTTACCGCGATGCCGCATCATCTGCGAGGCCGAATCTATGACGGTTACGGCGGAGCGCCGTACCGGCGCGAGATGCTCGGAGGTGCTCTCGTGCACCGGACGTGGGTCTACGCATCCATGGGTGCAGGGATGCAGCGACTGCTCAACTATGCGACGTTTTGCCTGACCAGTTTGTATGGATTGGCGCGGGCGCGCCGCCCCGATCTGATCTTCGTCGAGTCGCCGCCGCTGTTCACCGCGTTTCCAGGCTGGCTGGCGGCGTTGCGCTGGGGCGTGCCGATGGTCTTCAACGTAGCCGACATGTGGCCCGACACGGTGCGCGATCTGGGCGTCATGCGGCCCGGATTCGCTTTCGAGGTCGCACGCGCCCTAGAGCGCTGGGCCTATGGACGCGCAGACTACATCAATGTCGTCATGGAAAGCCACAAGGCAATTCTGGAGAAGAAAGGCGTATCGCCCGCAAAGTTGCGCTTTCTTCCCAACGGCGTCGACGTTCGGCTGTTTGCGCCGTCGCCCGCCGACCGAAAACTGCGCGATAGCCTGCGCTTGAATGCAAGTCCCGTCTTTCTCTACGCCGGAACGCACGGTTTGGCCCACGGCTTGGAAGCCGTATTGGCGGCAGCGGCGCTGCTCGACGCACACGAGGCGCAGTTCGTTTTCGTCGGCGGCGGCACCACGAAGCGTCAGCTGATGGCGCGCGCCGAACAACTGCGCTTGCACAACGTCCACTTCCTCGACCCCGTTCCGCTCGAAGAGCTGCCGCGTTACTATTCGCTGGCGTATGCCGCCATCGTCTCGCTCGGGCGTCGCACGATCTCGACCGGGGTTCGCTCGGCAAAGATCTTTCCGGCATTTGCCAGCGGTGTGCCGGTCATTCACTGCGGCAACGGTGAAGGTGCCGAGCTCGTGCGCGACGCCGGCGGCGGCATCGTCACGCCGCCGGAGGACGCTGCATCGCTGGCCTGCGCGGTGCGCTCGCTGATCGCCCAACCCAACGAGCGGGACGCGATGGCCGAGCGAGCGCGGGCCTTCGCGCTCGAGCGCTGCAGTTGGGAACAGATCGTCGATCGATGGTTAGCAACGCTGCCGAGTACACGGGTGGCATTGAATCCATGAAGCGGGTCTTGATCGTCAGCTATCACACGCCGCCCCGCGACGGCATCGCCGCGATCCGCACCGGACAGCTCGTTCGAGGATTACCGCGTCTAGGCTGGGACATCGGTGTCTTGACCGTCGACCTCGGGGACGTGCATTTCGACGACGCACGCATTCGGGCCACGCCCGTCGCCGATGTGAAGGGCGGCATGAAACGAATGCTGGGATTGCGCCCGGGTCAGGGGACGCACGAGCAGCTCGGCCTCCCGCGCACTTTCGTCGGACGGCGTGGCTTGCGCCAGCGAGCGATTGTGGTCGGATACGAATATGGAGAATTCGCGAACCGCACGCTCGCCTGGATCGTCCCCGGTGTTCGCGCGGCCCGCAACATGCTTCGCGAGCAGCGTTACGACGCGGTCATATCTACCTCGCCACCCGAATCCGCACATCTCATCGCGTCGCTGGTGCGCGGCGATCTTCCGTGGATTGCCGACCTGCGCGATCCGTGGCGACGCGACGGTTTCCGGAGCCGCCCGGAGCCCCTCGGTACGCTGGACCGCTCCCTGGAGAGACTGGTCTTGCGCAAAGCGTCGGTCGTCACGATCGTTTCGGAGCCGCTTCGGCAGGCGATGACGCCACGGTTCCCGTCGGTCCGAATCGAAAGCGTGCCGAATGCGTTCTCTGCCGAGGAATGGCGCGACGTTCCTTTCACCCGTAGCGATCGTTGTGTGTTTGCCTATGCGGGTCAACTTCACTCCGGTCGTCGCGACCCGACGCTGCTGTTCGAAACCGTTTCCGCTATGCTGGCGGACGGCTCGCTCGCGCCCGAGGCGCTCCGTATTGACTTCTACGGCGCATCGGGGGAGTGGCTCGACGACCTGGTCTCGCGTTGCGGCCTGCGTCAGATCGTGCGGCTGCACGGCCGAATTGCCCGCGAGCAGATCTTACAGCTCGAACGCGCCGCCGATGCGCTGCTGCTGTTTCTCTGGAACGATCCCGACGAACGAGGTACCTATACCGGCAAACTGTTCGAATATCTCGGCGCACGGCGTCCCATCATAGCCAGCGGCGGACCCCGCGAGAGCGTTATAGACGACGTCCTGGCTCGAACCGGAGCGGGAACCCGGGCCCAGACTCCCGGCCAGATGCGTGCCGCGATCGCGAAAGCAGTTGCCGCTCACGCGGCGGGCAACGTCGGGCCGCTCGATCCAACGCGGGCCGCCCCCTTCGAAAGCGCCGCGCTCGTCAAGCGATTTGCGAGCCTGTTGGACGAATGCGCCGCCCGCTGAAGTCTTTGGCATCGCTTGCGGTGCTATTCGCACTTGTCTGCGTTCCGGCGCAGACGCAGGTACGCGAGTCGGTCGTATCGCACCACGCGGCCCTAACTCAGCCCTCCAATCTCACCCACACACTGGAGCGCGTGGGGACGCCCGGCTATGGGCGCATCATCAGCGCATTTGCAATTCCTGGCGACGGCTCGAACGGAAATGCTGGAACGATTCAACCGGGTGTCAGCGTGATCGACGAGCGGTCCGGAGCGACGATCGCCGATACGCAAATTAACTTGCCGCCCAGCGGTTCGTTTACGACGTCAACGGGGAGTGCAATTCACGATGCACCGGCGATCGTGCGCACCGCCGGCGACGACGTGCTGGTCATCTACGGAGCGGCCAGCACGTACGCGCGCTACGCGCCGCCGAGCTCGTGGCGCTGCCAAGGGAATTACTTCTGCGAGCCCTTCAAATTTGCGTCGGCGCGCAGCGCTTCGGCAGCCGATATCGCCCATGCGCTCGCGACGAGCCCCGAATATCTGCTACCGTCGATCGGCCTCTCGGAAGCATCGAGCGCTACGCTCGGCGATGCAACGATCGTTGCCGGGCAGGAACAAGTTAGCAGCGCAACGAGCGTCGGTGGACCACAGGGGTACATCACCATCCACGCCTCCGACGGCGGCTACTTCGATACGACGGCCGGCCGCACGCCGCTGCGCGCACGCAACACGGCCGCCGACGGATTGCAAACGATTACCCGATCACCCGAAGACGATGCGCTGGCGACCTTCGGCGTCGCCGGTTCGGGCAACGGCACAATCGCGCTGAACGACTGCAGGATCGCCGTGACGGCCGATTCTCCGGCGAACGCGACGCAAACGTTTGTCGCTTCCTTCGAGCGCGATGGCTCGCCCGGTTGCCGGACGCTACGCTCGTCGCTCGCAGCGGTCGCGACGCAAACCGACGCGCAGTTACCAGGCACGGTCATCGGACTGACCGCTCGCAGCGGCAATGCGCGCGACGTCGCACTCCCGGCGCTGCACTGTGACGGTGCCTTCACCTGCAGCTCACCGCACGGAGCCAACACCCTGCTCGACGAGCGCGGCGCCAATCTGCACCATCATTTCCTGTGGGGCGGCGTCGTGCGCGCGGGCGCATACATTTACGATCTGCTCGATGTGGAGCAGGAGCCGGTGACGTGGTTCGCTCGGGGCCACAATAGCCTGGCACTGGCGCTTGCGTGCTTTCGCTCCACCGGTCCGCACGACGGCCGATGGACCTGGACCGATTGCGCCGGACGACATCCGTTCGAAGTCGGTCCCGGAATGCGTCCGCAGTTTCGTCTTGGAACCGGCTCAGACGGCGAGCGCAGCCCGTATCTCGTTGGTCCGCCGCAAGCGGGATATCCTGACGGGATGGTTCCTTTCATCTACGACTTCGGGATGCGGGCGCAGCCCGCGAGTGGTCCCTGGCCGGTGATATCGGCTGAATCGCTGACGCAAACGGCCAACGGACACGTCATCATCGCCTATGGGTGCTACGATCGCGACCGCAATTTGGCAATCTGTTACGTCGAACTCGATCCGATAACTGCGCAGACGATCCGAGCGGGCTTCGTCGAGCGGCCGCGCGATGGCGGCGCACTGGCTGCCATCGCCCTGGCGGCGCCCAAGGGACAGGCGGTGCTTGGCGCCCTAGTCGCCGATGGGTCGCGCTATGGCTGCGCGATTCCCTCAGTTTGCGCGATACGATACGACTACGACGGGCACGGACATTGGCAACGGGGGCAAACTCACGTCTTTGCCGGCGGTCCGGCCAGCGGTTTCCCCGGCAGCGTTTCAGCCTCGACTGACGGTGACGCGTTGCTATACTCCGTTCGCCAGCGCAACGCGCAAGGGGCCGAAATCGACGTCTACGAGACACCCGCCGACTGACGCTTGGAGTCGGTAACGCTTCGCTCGGGGAGCGCGATCGGATTGAAACGGTGACGCGGTGCAAGATGCGCGCGCCGGAGTACCGCCAGCACTAGCGAGCGCGTGCTATAAGCCCAAACGGCCTTGCGCGTGCGCGGATCGCTAAGGGCGGCATTCCAGCGCTCAGCGTACCTCGCAAAAACCTCGCGTTGCGTCATCA
>JBPYDW010000266.1:0-2282 GCA_051986335.1 Vulcanimicrobiaceae bacterium
GCTTTTCGATCTCGCGTGGCTCGTGTACGGTCTCGACTACGCGCGCTTGCGCCATCCGCTCTGCGTCTACATTCCCAAATCCGAGTCGGCGCAGGAAGCGCTGTGGTGGCGCGACGTCTTCGACGCGCTGGTCGAGGCCAAGGGTTGGCCGCACGACGCGATCGCCTGCATGGCATTGGTCGAATCACACCCGCTGGCGTACGAGATGGAGGAATTTCTCTACAATCTGCGCGAGCGAATTTTTGGCTTGAATCTCGGGCGCTGGGATTATATGGCCAGCCTCGTCGACTTCAACTTTGAAGATCCGAAATGGATCCTGCCCAACCGCAACGCGATTCCCTTCGACGTTCCGTTCTTTCAGAACGTCCGGCGTTTGCTGCCCGAGATCTGCCACAAACACGGCGCGTTTGCGATCGGCGGCATGACCGCACTCTACCCATCGCGTGAGGATCCCGAGCTCAACGCTCGAGCGCTGGCCGTGCTCGAGCGCGACAAGAAGAACGAAGCGCTGTGTTTGATGGATGGTGCGTGGACCGGCCATCCCGATCAAAACGCAATCGCGGTCGCGCAGTTCCCATATCCGAATCAGCTCGAACGGCGCCCGGACTTGAAGACGCTGCGTCCCGATCTGCGCCCAGTTCCCGCCGGCGTCGGAGCGACGACGTTGGAAGGAACGCGCGCCGCGGTGCGCACGGTGATTCGTTATCGCAACGGCGTGCTTGAGGGAAGGGGTGCGTCGCTGCTCGACGGCTACATGGAGGATCTCGCCACCGACCGCATCTACCGCCTGATGATCGCGCAGCGCGTGCGATTTCCCGGCGACTACACGCCGGCGTCGCTGTCGGGGACGTTCGATGAGGAGCTGGAGCGGATTCTGCGCGAGTTACCGGCCGATGCTCCGGCGGCGACTCGCGAGCGCTATATCCGGGCGCGCGAACTCTCCGAGGCGATGATTTCGTCGGGTACGTTCAACCCTGACTAACAGCGCCGCAGGCGCGGCGCGCGGCAGGCGAGAACCGACGGTGCTGGCTCCACCACCTGTGCGGCGACGTAGCCAAGTGGTAAGGCAGGGCTCTGCAAAAGCCCCATTCGGCAGTTCGACTCTGCCCGTCGCCTCCAACACTCTTCCATGAGGACAACGTGCGCATAGCCGTCGTCGGCGCCGGAGCGATCGGTGGCTTCATCGCAGCCGCACTGGCGCGGGCAGGCGAAGATGTCGGCGTGGTGGTGCGCGGTGCGCACTTGCGCGCGATCAGGTCGCACGGGCTGCGCGTTACCGGCGAGCTCGGCGAATTCACGGTTCGGCTGCCGGCAGCCGACTCACTCGCCGATCTCGGCGACGTCGACGTCGCGTTGCTCACCTTCAAAGCGCATCAATTTCCGGCGTTGTTGCCGCAGCTCGAAGTCGCGGCGAACCGGCGCACGCCGGTCGTAACGCTGCAAAACGGCGTTCCCTTTTGGTTCGTGCGCGAGCCCCCGCTGCACACCGTCGACCCGGATGGTCGCATCGGCGCGCTGTTTCCCGATGAGCTCGTCATTGGTGCCGTCGTGCATCAATCCGGGCACATCGCTGCTCCCGGTGCGATCGCGCAGAGCGGCGGCATTCGCTACTTGTTCGGCGATCCGAACGGCGGCGCCGGACCGCTGGTGCAGGCCTTGTGCGACGCATTCCGCAGCGCCGGCTTGAAGCCGGAGGCAAAGACCGACATCCGCGAATGGGTGTGGTACAAGCTGCTCAACAACGACGCGCTCAATCCGGTCAGCGCGCTGCGCCACATGACGACGCGGCAGATGTACAACGATCCGGCCGTGCGCAAGCAGCTCGCCACGCTGATGCAAGAAGCGCTCGACGTCGGTCACGCCCTCGGGCTGTGCCGTGACGTCGACGTGGAGTCGCGATTGAGCATTGTGGCTGCCGGCGGCAGCGACGTGAAAACATCGATGTTGCAAGATTTAGAGGCCGGCCGGCCGCTGGAACTCGATCCCATAGTCGGCGCAACCGTCGAGCTCGGCGAGCGCCTGGGCGTTCCGGTACCGAACCTGCGCGCAGCCTACGACGCCCTCCGCGAACTCAGCAGTGTCTAGCTCGCGCGGAGTTCGAGTCCGCACTGTCACCCTGAGCGCGAGCGCAGCGAGCAGGCCGACTCTCGCGCATCCTGCGCTTCGTCGGCACTTGCACCTCCGTGTGCGTCGTCGAAGGGCCGTCGGAGCGCCTCGTGTGCGCCACTAGCGTTCCTGCGAAGTCTCGGCTCGAGTTTTGGTTCGATTTTGCCAGCACGTAC
>JBPYDW010000267.1:0-7396 GCA_051986335.1 Vulcanimicrobiaceae bacterium
GGCTACCGCGGCGTTGAGCGATTCGCCTTGACCGGCCATGGGGATGCCGAAAAGCCGCTCGCACACCCCCTCCCAGACCCCCAGGCCGCGCCGTTCGTGCCCGACGACCAGTCCGGTGGCCGGCGGCCACTGGGCGGCCTCGATCGGCGTCCGCCCGGCCGCCAGGCCGGCAAGGGTCACGCCACCGGCTCGCGCCGCTTGGGCGACCGCCTCAGGGGTGCCCACCGCCAGCGGTAGGCGGAAGGCGGCGCCCATCGCCGCCCGCACCACCTTGGGGTGGTACGGATCCACCCCGCCGCTCCCGAAGACCGCGCCGAGCGCACCGAAGGCCTCGGCCGAGCGCAGGAGCGTGCCGGCATTCCCCGGGTCCGAGATGTCGGCCAAAATCAAGTAGAGGCCGGGGCGCTCGAGGAGTTGCCGCAGTTCCCTCAGTTGCTGCGGCGCGATCGCCAGGACGCCGGTTGGAGATTCCAAATCGCTAATCTTGGCGAAGGTGCGGTCGCCGACGAGGTACGTGGGAACGCCGCGCGCGTCGAGCTCGCGAACGGTGGCGCTTCCTTCGAAGGCGTCCGGCGTTACGAACAGCGATTCCGGAGTGACGCCACAGCGCATTGCCTCGTCGAGCAGCGTTGCGCCTTCGATTGCAAAGGCGCCGTGTTGCTCGCGACCCTTGTTACTGAGAAGGTCGCGGGCGCGGGCGATACGGGCGTTATACGCTCCAAGCGTCTGCGGCATCGCCCCTCAACGTCCGGCGCTGCCGGCTCGACTCACGTACCAGGCGCGAATCACGACCCAGATCACCCCGCTGACGATCGCGGCAAGAATTACTGCGATCCGGTCGTTGAAATGAAGCGGTACGATGAAGCGCAACATGCAGTAGGTAATCGCGACGAAGATGACCAGGAAGAGCACGAGCCACCCGAGTTCGGCACCGATCGAGGAACTGCGATTACGCGCCATGTCGGCGTAGGCTACGCGCTGCCGGGCAGATTCTCCGTTCGTCGCGAAGGGCCGGGCATGGAACCAGTGGGTGAAGTGCTCTCCAGCGTGCCGGTGTTTTCCGGTCCCGTATTTCGCGTTCGCAGCGATGAGGTACGGATGCCCGACGGACACGTAGCGCGCCTCGACGTCGTCGAGCATGGCGGTTCGTTTGCGATCGCAGCCTGTCCGGCCCCGGACCAGCTCGTCCTCGTGCGTCAGTACCGCCACGCGGTCGGAAAGTGGCTGTGGGAGATTCCCGCCGGCACCGCCCATTCCGGCGAGGCCGCACTCGACGGCGCACGCCGCGAGTTAGCGGAAGAGACCGGGTTTCGCGCGGCGCGATTGCGCGAGATCGCCAGCTTCTATTTGACACCGGGCTATTGCAACGAGTACATGCACCTGGTATTAGCGGAACAGCTGACACCCGGCGAGCAGGCGCTCGATCCAGATGAAGACATTGTCGTGAAAATATTTACGTTCAATCAAGTTCGTGTAATGGCGGAGCGTGGCGAGATTAATGATATCAAAACGTTGCTCAGTCTTTGCTGGCTCATTGCAGGCATTCGACTTACCTCGTAGTATGATGGACGCCAGTAACAAGTGTGGTTGCGGCGTTATAGCCGTAGCCCCGGTCGGCATGGAGGTTGGCGTGGAACAGCCGCGCAATATCGACGACGTTTTAAAACGTCTGCTCAGCGACAATTCCCGAGCGCGCGAAACATCGGCGCTGTCCACCGAAGACGATGCTTATTTGACGTCGTTGATTTCAGCTATGCGCGCCGGCCGGCGAGCGGTGGTAATTGTAGAAGACACCGACGAGCGCCTCCGCTATATGTTCTCGAACTCGACCCGCGCCGAAGCGGTCAGCATGCTGGGCAAAGTGATCGAGGCCACCGGCCGCCGGCTGGCCGAAACCGAAGACTAGATCAACGCTCCAAGAGCAGTTCGTTTATTTTGCCTTGCGGGGTAAGGCCAAACTTGTAATGGAACTGCACGTGCGGGTACCGCACCAGAAACTCGTAGATAGTGGAGCCATTGTCCCCCGGCCGGCTGGCAATGGGGAACATGTTCTGAACCTTGCCGTACTGGCGGATGTTTGAATCCGCGACCAAATTGTCGGTCAGATAAGTGCTAAACTCCGGCGTCAGCTGCGTGCGATCGATGTCACGATCGGCCAACCGGTCCAACCACTCACGTGCCCGCGTGACCACCGTATTATCCATTTGCGCCGTCGGCGGCGGCACGATGACGTCGAGGATCTCGCCGGTGAGCGCCTCGGGCGATATCACGTTGGGCGAATGAAAGTCGTCGGTGTTCGTCAGCACGATGACGGCTAGGTGGTTGTCGGGCAGCAGAGCGTTCATGGCGTGGTAGCCGGAGATCGCACCGTCGCGCCAGAGATAGCGCAAGCCGTCGCGCTGATCGACTACCCAACCCATTCCGTACGCCTGCGCACCGGGCGCACCGCTCGGCGTAAACATGCTGCGCACCGCATCTACGCGCAGCAGCACCGGCATCTCCGTATTCCACTTTGCAAGATCTTCGACCGTGGAGACGAGTCCGCTCGCGCCGAGCAGCCAGCTCGGCGACCATTGCGGAGCGGGCTTCAGCGCATTCGGCGAGCCGGTGTAACCGACCGCGTGATCGGGCGAGATGCCGTTATCGCTTGCATAGAACGACGAGTTCATATACAGCGGCTGAAAGATGCGCGCCGAGAAAAAATCGGACAACGGAAGTCCGCTGGCCCGCTCGACGATCAATCCGGCGATGAAATAGTTGAAGTCGTTGTATTCGACTTTGGTTCCCGGCGGAAAGTCCGGCGTCATTTGGTTGACGGCCGCAATCAGTTCGCTGAGCTTGATGCTGCGGGTTGGGTCGGTGTCGATGCCCTTGGCATGCGTGTAGAGCGGAAGGCCGGAGGTTTGCTGGAGGAGTTCGCCGACGGTCGCGTCGCCGGCGACCGTGAGCTCGGGTACGAACTTCGTGACCTTGTCTTCGAGCTTCACCTTCCCGTCTTGCACCAATAGCAAGATGGAGCCCGCGGTGAACTGCTCGGTGAGCTGGGCGATATAAAACTGCGTCGAGGAGGTCGCGTCCAGCTTGCGTTCCATGCTGGCTTCCCCGAAGCCGTGCGAATAGACGACGCGCCCATCTTGCACGATCCCGATCGCGAGCCCGGCAGTGCGACCTCCGTCGACTTCAGCTTTGCCCAAGGCGGTGATGCGCCCAGCCATCGCGTTGGTAAACGGATGGACCGGGGTCTGCGCTGCCGCGGTGGCGTATGCTGAAATCGCGAATGCAAGGACGAGCCCAATGCAGGTTCGCATGGATAGGTACCTTAGACGCGAGGTGCACGTGGTCCCGGCTTTGCAGCGGAGTCAGATTAAAGGCATCGTAAGAATGGCCGAGTTAGCGGCCCCGCTTGCGGCATTTGTCGTCCCGCTGACCGTGTACGCCGCCACGATCTGCTCGCAGCCGGCCCGTTGGGACACGGCGGAACTGCAAGGGACTCCCTACATCATGGGCATCCCGCACGCAACCGGATTTCCGCTCTACGTGCTCGTGGCGTACGCATTCTCCCATCTCGTTCCGATCGGTACGGCTGCGTTCCGCACCGGCCTCTTTTCTGCGATGTGTGTCGCCGGCGCATGCGTGCTCCTATACGCCATCGCGCGGGAGCTCGGAGTCGCATGGTTTTGCGCCTTGCCTGCGGCCTGGTGGTTCGGCGTCATCGCAGCGGTTTGGCAGCGCGCCGCGCGGGCTGAAGTACACGATTTGGCCCTGCTGTTGAGCGCCTTCGCGGTGTACTTCGCCGTGCGCTGGATCGTACGAGGGGACGAGCGTGAGCTGCTTGCGGTCTTTGCTGCGATCGGTTTGGGCGTAGCAACGCACCCGGTGACGATTTGGCTACTCCCCGGCGCCGTTGCGGCGGCGCTGCTCGGGCCGCGGAGGGCACAGAGACGAACGCTGCTCGCCTGCGGCGCGCTGGTAGTTGCGGGCCTTGCGCTGTACGCATACCTGCCGCTGCGTTCGGCGTACGTCGTCGCCCACGGGCTCGATCCTACGTCGCAGCTTGCGGGCGTGCACGGCGGAATATTTTGGAACTTCAACGACCCACGCACGCTCGACGGTCTGATCGCTGAAGTCACCGGCAGTCGCTTTAGCGCCGGCTCGATTCTCCTGAGCGCGCTAAATCCGGCCAACGTTCAAGACGCTTTCGGCTACTGGCTCGTGCTAACCATTGCGCAGTACGGTGCGGTGGGGTTCGTGTTGGCGGCGATTGGGCTGGTGCAGTTGTGGCGCCGCGATTGGCGCATAACCGTGGCAGTTGCGCTGTTCGGAGTGGCGGCGCTGCCGTTTGCGTATGTGTGGGCGTCCTCGGAGGGCGATCCCGATCGCTATCGCTTGCCGGCGCTGTGGGTGGTGGCGCTGTTCATCGCTTGCGCCGCCGGCTTCGGATCGCTTCGCTACCAGCGCGCTTGGAACGGTCTGTTAGCGATAATCATCGTTGCCCTCGGACTGCACACGTTCGCCCAAAATCGCTATCTGTTCAACAATCACACCGACTTTAGCGGGCGATTCTTGATCGAGCGCGTAACGGCGCTCGCCTCCGGAAACGCAATCGTACTGGCGCCCTGGATCGACGCGACCACGTTGGCCTACGCGGCGTACGTCGACGGTACGCTGAGCGGTCGTATCATCGTACCTGCCGCACCGGATGAGTATGCGCGCTACTTCGCGCACTGGCCGCCCGAGCGCCGCATCTACTTGGTGGCTCCGCCGAACACGCGGATTCCGGGAGTGCGGCTGCGAACGGCTGGGCCGATCGACACCAGCCGTTTCCTCTACGAGGTAATGCGTAACTAAGGGCGGTTACTTTCCTACGGCTTGCTTTGCGATGCTCAACAGCGAGCCGAACGCCTTTGCGTCGGAGATCGCCAGATCGGCGAGCGCCTTGCGGTTGAGCGTGACCCCCGACTTCTTCAAGCCGCTCATGAAAAGGGAATATGAGAGGCCCTCGCGCCGGGCGGCAGCGTTTATGCGGCTGATCCAGAGCGAGCGAAAGTCGCGCTTGCGCACGCGGCGGTCGCGAAAGGCGTAGGCCAGCGACTTGAGGAGCGCTTCGTTTGCGACGCGGTAGTTGCGCCGGCGCGCGGCGCGGAAACCTTTGACGAGCTTCATCACCTTGCGGCGGTGTTTGAGTCCGTGGACGCCACGTTTGATGCGTGCCATTTATTCGATCCCTCCTATACCAAATACGGGATCGTCGGCGCCAAGCGCTTGAGATCGCCCTTAGCGGTCGGTTGATCCTTGCGGAAATTGCGTTTGCGCTTGCGCGTCTTCTTGCTGAGGATGTGGCCGCAGCCGCTGAACTGGTGACGGTGCAGCACCTTGCCGGTGGCCGTCACTTTCACGCGCTTGGCGGTTCCTCGATGGGTTCGAATCTTAGGCACTGGTCTTTTCCTCCGGTCGGGCAGCTGCTACCGCGCCCTTGTGTTCCTTAGCGGCCTCGCGTGCGGACGAGAACTTCGGTGGTCCCGTCGGCGTCGAACGCGGGGCTAAAATCATGAACATGTTCTTGCCTTCCAGCCGCGCTTCGCGTTCGACGGTAGCCAAGGGCGTCATGTCTTCGGCCATGCGATCCAGCAAGCGTTTACCGAAGCTCGTGTAGGTGATCTCGCGTCCGCGAAACATGATCGTCACTTTGATCTTGCTTCCGTCCATGAGCAGACGCTCGGCCATGCGGGCCTTGGTCTCGTAGTCGTGCGTCTCGATCTTCGGTCGCAGCTTTACCTCGCGTAGCTCGAAGTTGCGCTGCTTCTTGCGGGCATCTTTTTCTTTCTTTGCGAGCTCGTACTTCATGCGACCGTAGTCGCCGATCTTGCATACCGGCGGCTGCGCGGTCGGAGATATCTCGATCAAGTCGAGTCCGGCCGCACGCGCGCGTGCGAGCGCATCATCCGTAGATAGTATTCCGAGTTGTGCACCGTTCTCGTCGATGACGCGAACGGTTCGTATGCGAATTTGATCGTTGAGCCGCAGTGGTCGAGCTATTGCATGCCTCCTGTTTAACATCCGTTGCACTTCGCGCAACGTCTGGCGCTACGTATGGCTTTTGCGACTACGCCGCAAAAACCGCACTGCGCGCCCCCGCCCTGACTTCGCGGGCGGGACCCCGACGAAAAAAAAGGCGTCGCCGAAGCGACCCCACGCTGCGAAACCGGCCGGCGGCTCCTCAGATGAAGACCGGATTGCCCGCGGGCATCCGGTGAGTACCTTTTGGAAGGCACTGCTTCGGCTCAGGAAGAGTATCACGGCCGGGAACGGGCGTCAACGGACTAGCGCAGAGGAGGGGCCGAGCGGCGCTCGGCAGATAGGTAAGGTAGTTATGGGCGCCGAGCAACTACCCGAGAGCCACGAGGAGAACGCCGGTTTCGAGCTGGCGAGCCGGGCTCTGTCGTGGGGCGAGCGCGGGGTCTTTGCCGTGGTCGGGGTTCTGCTTTTCCTGGGCGCCCTGGCCTTGGCGTGGCACGCTTTTGGTAGCCTGATAGCCCTCTTCACCGGCTCGTCGGATACGGCGATCGACACCGCCGCCCGTTTCATCAACCTCATCCTGCTGATCATGATGATCGCCGAGATCGGCTACACGGTGACGCTCTCGGTACGCGGCCGCGGGCTCACGCCGCAGCCGTTCTTGATCGTCGGGCTGATCGCCGTCATCCGGCGAATTCTGGTCATCACCGTCCAAGACGTCCGGCCGGCGGCAGTCGGCAGCGGCGTCTGGGTGACCAAGTCCACCGTCGACCTGGCAATTCTGACTTTAGTCGTACTGGTTTTTGTGACCGCGCTGGTCTTGTTGCGGGCGCGGCCGGTGGAGAGGCCCAGGTGACCCCGCCGGTGGGAACTGGGCACCTGCGCAGAACGTTTTCAGACCGGAACGTCTCGGAGGAAAGACCATGCGTCTTAGTAGAGTTTTTGGCGTCCTAACGGCGCCACTTATTGCGGGGGCGCTCCTTGCGCTCACCGTCGTTCCGGCACGCGCGGACAGCGATGAGAGCGTTGCGCGGCTGTCCTGGTTGCAGGGCGATATTTCAGTTCAGCACTCCGACGGCGGGCAAAACGTCGCCGGCGTGGTAAACGCGCCGCTGGTTGCCGGCGACGCGATGACGACCGGATCCAGCGCACGCGCCGAAGTGCAGTTCGATGGTACGTCCGCATTACGCATGGGCGCAAACACCCAGGTGCGCTTCGCGCAACTCGATCCGTCCAACCGCAACATCCAACTTGCGGAAGGAACGATCAATCTCGACCTTTTTCACAGCGCTAACACCCAGCCGGTGATCGACACCCCGTCGGTCTCGGTGCGCGCGATCAGCGACGGGCGCTATCGCGTGACCGTCACCAACGAAGGCGT
>JBPYDW010000268.1:0-2917 GCA_051986335.1 Vulcanimicrobiaceae bacterium
GCGCGCGGCGAGCTGGGACGCTTGATGGACGTCGACGAGCCGGCGGTCGCGTTCAAGGCGTTGCATCCCAAGACCGAGACGCTCTTCGACCTGTGGTCGACCGGCGTGACGCCCAAGGAGCAGCCGATCGCGCATTTTCGTCCGTTACTGGCCGCGCAGCGCGTGCTGACTGCCGCAGCGCTCGTCGGCGCGCCGAACAATTTGATCTGCCGCGTCGGAGGTATGGTGATAACCCGCCAGCAGCCCGGTACCGCCAAAGGCTTTGTTTTTCTTACGCTCGAGGACGAGACCGGATTGGTCAATGTGATCGTTCGGCCGGATGTATATGAGCGCTATCGCCGCACGATTCGCGGCTCGGCAACGCTCGTCATCGAAGGCAAGTTGCAAAAGGAGAGCGGTTGCATCGATCTATTGGCGCGAACGGTTTGGGCCTTCGACGGCGAAGGCGTAGTGGACGGCGTCCACTCGCACAACTTCCATTGAGCAACGCGCCGCGAAATCGCAACCGCGGCTAGCTGCGAGCCGAAGCGGCTTCTTCAGGGCACAAGGCGGCGAAGTACTTTTCCCGCAGGGCAGCCAGACGCGTTGTGGTTTTTACGCGCGCATTATCCGGACCGAGGACATCCACTGTGCGGAACGATGCCACATACGGCCCCAGTCGCTGCAACTGCCACTCTGCCACCGACCAGCGCCCCGACGCCATGTAGGCAGGCGCATATTCTTGATAACGCGCAGACGCTTGGTCGTTCAGCGGTGTAAATCGCACGCGAAAGCCCTCGCGATCGTAGATTTGCTGCTCGAGTGTCGCCTGGTCAACCATCGCTGCGTACTCCTATCAAGCTGGTTTCGGATACCTGCCGATGCGCTATTTAGTGCGGGCGTTGATCGTAGATCGCGCGCAAGAACGGCGTGAGGTAGGTGTCGGCGGCGAGCTTGTAGCCCGCCGGTGGCACCGGAACCGGCAACATGTGCGGGTGATCGAGCGGTATCATGCGATCGTCGTCGCGCGGATAGCATATCGGCCAGGGAATCGTCCCGTCTTCGCTGCCGCCCTGGCTCGAAGCCATCGTGTAGGTAGCGTAGTAGCAGCTCATGTCGCCTTGGTACCAATGCTGAAATGGTCGTAGCCAGGCGTAGGTGCGTTCTTGGTTGTTGTACTTGCCCGAAGCGTCGATCATCGTATGCTGGTAGGTCGATGGATCGACCGCGGCGGTGGCGATGGCCAGTGGATTGCTATTTTCTGCGTGCAAGCGCTGCGCTTCGTTGGCGAACGCACGTTGTTGGGCCGCGAGATCCATACCGGTACTGGGCGTATGTTGTGGGCGGGGCTGCGCCGGCGCCTTCGGTTCGACGCGGGCCAACTCGCGCGGCGGCGGCGGAGCCGGCGTGGTTCGAGGTTGCTGCGGCTGCACGGTCACGGCATGCGGGCGCGGCATAGCGTGCATCGGGTGTACCGGCGCGATGCGACGCTCGATGGTGACCGCGGTCGATTGGCCGAGGCGCTCGGGCGGCGTCGACGTCTGAATATACGTGCGTGCCAGCACCCATAGCAGCAGCGGTAACAGCATCGCGTGCAACAATAGCGACGCGAGCGCTGAGAGCGATAACGCGCGGCGCCGATCCTCGCGGGCGTTGCTGCTGAGCATCAGATTAGATTACGTTGCGAACCTCAAGCATCGCTTGGTTCCTCGGTCGCCTCGGCGTAACGCGCGCGGCTACAGATACGTAACGCCGGCATCCTGCAAGAGTTTTCGGCCGCTTCCCGTGAGGATAAAGTCGACAAACGCGCGAGCCCCATCGGGATGCGGCGCGCGCGATAGCGCTTCGATGGCATAAATGACCGCGATGCCGGGTCGCGATCCGATCCCTTGCGGCAGCGGCACGACCCTTATGCCGCTCACGTGCGTCTCGGTGGTGTAGAAAAAGCCGGCGTCGAGCTGCCCGGTCTCCACCCGTGCCAGCAGGTCTTCCTCCGGAAAGACCTGTTCCGGCCCCCCGGGCGCTACTCCCAGGGCTGCCAGGGCAGCGAGCGACTTCTGGCCCTTCGGATCCACGGCCGGGTCGGTGCGGCCCAAGCGCAGGCCGGGATCCTTCAGCACGGGCACGAGCGGCTGGGTGCCGGCCGCGACGGCGTCGAGCTGCTTGGCATAGCGGGATGAGGGGGCGTAGGCCAGCACCAGATCGGCTCGCGCGAACGGCCGCAGGCCCGGATACAAGGAAGCGTCGGCACTGAGGAAGACGTCGGGATTGCGCAAACCGCCTACGATCATGTTTGCCAGGGCTTTGCTGCCCTTGCCTTCCCCCTCGTAACCGTAACCGGTCTCCTGCTCGAAAGCCGCCTTGATCGGGCCTTCCATGGTCCGCGTTAGCGAGGCGGCATACGCCACCGAAATTGTTGGTTTGGCGGCCGGTCCTGCCGCAATTAGAGCGGCTGCGGCGACGATCGCAACGATGCGCATGGATTTCCGCTTTTCGAGGTAAGGAATAGTCGTTCCTAAGGAGCAATGAACAACACGCTATGTCTACGATGATGGGGAGCAGTGTGGCACAGAACGGACCGCAAGAGCAGAGCCAAAGCCCGTCGGAAGAAACGGAAGAGCAACAAGATCGGCGATTGACGCGCACGCTCATCTGGATCGGTGTTGCCGGACTTTCGGCGGCGTTGGCTTTTACGGTCGTGCGCGTTATCATGTCGCGCCGTCCGCCGGATCCGACCAGCCAGCGCATTCAGCAGCTGATCGATGAAGCCAATAGTTTGTTAAAAACGCTTGACGACAAGAGAAACCTCTAGGCCGGCGCGAGCCGCCCCCTTGAAGGCCGGCGCCGAGCTGGAGCTGGCCTTCTCCGATCTCCTCGCAAATGGACAAGCCGTCGGCCGTGCCGACGGCGTCGTCGTCTTTTGCTTCGGTCCGCTGCC
>JBPYDW010000269.1:0-4435 GCA_051986335.1 Vulcanimicrobiaceae bacterium
GCCTTACCACCCAGCGGCTGCTGGGTGATCATCGAGTACGGACCCGTCGAACGCGCGTGGATCTTGTCGTCGACCAGATGTGCAAGCTTGAGCATGTAGATCATGCCGACGGTAACCGGACGCGAGAAGCGTTCGCCGCTGCGACCGTCGCGCAACCACGCCTTACCGTCGGCCGGCAAGCCGGCATCTTGCAGCCACTCGGCGATATCTTCCGAGTGCGCGCCGTCGAAGACCGGGGTGGCAACGTGCATGCCCAGCATGTGCGCTGCCCAGCCCAAGTGCGTCTCGAGAATCTGTCCCAGGTTCATACGCGACGGCACGCCCAAGGGATTGAGCACGATATCGACCGGCGTACCGTCTTCCAGGTACGGCATATCCTCTTCCGGCAACACTTTGGCGATCACGCCCTTGTTGCCGTGACGTCCGGCCATCTTGTCGCCCTGCAGAATCTTGCGCTTCTGCGCGACGTAGACGCGCACCAGATGGTTTACGCCCGGTGACAGCTCGTCGCCGTTCTCGCGCGAGAACACCTTGACGTCGATGATCTTGCCTTTTTCGCCGTGCGGCACTTTCAGCGAAGTATCGCGAACTTCGCGCGATTTCTCGCCGAAGATCGCGCGCAGCAGACGCTCCTCAGCCGTAAGCTCGGTCTCGCCCTTGGGCGTCACCTTGCCGACGAGGATGTCTTCCGGGCGCACCTCCGCGCCGATGCGAACGATGCCGCGCTCGTCGAGATCCTTCAGCGCGTCTTCGCCCACGTTGGGGATGTCGCGCGTGATTTCTTCTGGACCGAGCTTGGTGTCGCGCGCTTCGCACTCGTACTCTTCGATGTGAATCGAGGTGAAGCGGTCTTCCTTGACCATGCGCTCGCTGATCAGGATGGCGTCTTCGTAGTTGAAGCCTTCCCAGGGCAAGAACGCGACCAGCACGTTCTGTCCTAGCGCCAGCTCGCCGTCGTCGGAAGACGGTCCGTCGGCCAGCATCTGGCCGGCGACCACATTCTCGCCGATCTGCACGATTGGGCGCTGATTGATGCACGTGCCCGCGTTGGAGCGGGTGAACTTCAACAGGTCGTAGACGCGCTCGTCGCCGTCGCCGTTACGAACGGCGATCGATTTCGAGTCGACCGCGACCACCGTTCCGCCCTCTTCGGCGACCACGCAGCCGCCGGAGTCCTTGGCCGAGCGATACTCGATTCCGGTGCCGACAATCGGCGCTTGCGGACGCAGCAACGGCACGGCTTGACGCTGCATGTTTGCGCCCATCAACGCGCGGTTCGCGTCGTCGTGTTCGAGGAACGGAATCAGCGCGGTTGCAACCGAGACGATCTGCTTGGGCGAGACGTCCATGAGTTGCACGCGCATTGCCGGCTCTTCAATGTACTCCTCGGCGTAGCGGCAAACGACCGAGTCGGTCATGATCTTGCCGGTCTCGTCCAGCGGCGTGTTAGCCTGCGCGATGATATACTCGTCTTCGCGGTCGGCGGTGAGGTAGACGATCTCGTCGGTAACGTGACCGTTCTCCACCACCCGATACGGCGTCTCGATGAAGCCGAAGCGGTTCACCCGGCCAAAGGTGGCCAACGACCCGATCAATCCGATGTTCGGACCTTCGGGCGTTTCGATCGGGCAGATGCGACCGTAGTGCGAGTGGTGAACGTCACGCACTTCGAAGCCGGCGCGCTCGCGCGAGAGGCCGCCGGGGCCTAACGCCGAGAGGCGGCGCTTGTGCGTCAGCTCGGCCAGCGAGTTCGTTTGGTCCATAAACTGCGAGAGTTGCGAGGAGCCGAAGAACTCTTTGATCGCCGCGACCACCGGGCGAATGTTGATGAGCGCCTGCGGCGTCACCGTCTCGATGTCTTGCACGGTCATGCGCTCGCGCACTACGCGCTCCAGGCGCAATAGACCCACGCGGAACTGATTCTGCAGCAACTCGCCGACCGAGCGCACGCGGCGGTTACCCAAGTGATCGATGTCGTCCTTAGGAATCACGCGCATCGCCACCCGAATCAGGCGACGGATCACGGCGATCATGTCGGCACGCGTCAGGCAGCGCGCATCTTGCGAGGGCTCTTCCAGTCCCGCATACTCGTTGATCGAGATGGTCGGTTGGGCGTGGCGCGCCTCGACGTCCGGGTTCTCGATGCGATAGTGGAACTTGCCGTTGAGCTTGTAACGGCCGACGCCGGCCAGATCGTAGCGCTTGTCGTCGAAGAACAGCGACTCGAGCAGCTTCTCGGCGTTTTCGGCGTTCTCGGGCTCGCCGGGACGAAGCTTCTTGTAGATCTCCTTGAGCGCTTCGTCGCGCGTGAGCACCTCGCTATCGCGGACCAGCGAATTCAGGATGAAGTTGTCGGGTTCGCGATCCGGGAAAAGCCGATCGAAGAGCGCACGCAGCTCCTTCTCGCGTCCTTTAACGTCTTCGTCTTTCTTGGTGGACTCGGCGCGGCCGTTGCCGCCGCCCTCACGACGCTTGGGATAGAGGTCGGCGAAGAGCTTGAGAATCTCCTCATCCTTTTCCCAATCCAAGCCCAGCTCCGGTCGCGCCAGCGCACGGATGAAGGTGGAGACGTAGATCTTGCGGTTCTTGTCGATGCGAACGCCGATCGTACCCTCGGTGGCGTCGTTCTTGGTGCCGTTGTCGGTCTCGAACTCAATCCAGGCGCCGCGGTTGGGAATGATCGTGGCATTCCACGTCGGGCGACCGTTGGTGTCGGAGTCCTGGCTGTAGTAAACGCCGGGCGAGCGTACCAACTGACTCACGATCACGCGCTCGGCGCCGTTGATCATGAAGGTACCCTTGTCGGTCATGAGCGGAAAATCGCCCATGAAAATCTCTTGGTCCGGGATGCCCTTGATCTCGCCGGACTCGGCGGTGATCAAACGCACGCGCACCCGCAGCGGCGCGCTGTAGGTCATGTCGCGCTCGCGGCACTCTTCAATTGAATACTTGGGCTCGCCCAGGCTGTGCTCGCCGAACTCCAGGATCAGATTGCCGGTGAAATCCTTGATCGGCGAGATCGAGGCGAACGCCTCGGCCAGACCTTCGGTCTTGAACCAATCGAAGCTCGCCTTCTGCAGCTCGATGAGGTTGGGGATTTCCAGCACGTCTGCGATGTCCGCAAACGAGTAGCGCTTACGCTTAGGGCCCGGGTCGGGCGGGGTCTCGACCGTGAATGCGCCGGTCGGCATCGGGAACGTGTTGGCGAGCGTTGTGACGTTGCCGTTACCGGCAGTCCCCGCTCGCTTCGACTTGCCCTTCGTTCCCGCGGACGTCCTCGCGGGTGACTTCGGAGCCGTCGTTTTCGCCATCTGTCTCTCTTCTCGCTCTGCTATTAGGGAATCGGCGACCGATAGGCACGGCAAAAAGGCGACTCCGTCCTGGCCTGGGAGGAGGTCGCCTCAATTTTGTGGCTTACCAGCCGCGGGGCATAGGCAACGAGTATACTCTGCCGCCCGGGGAGGAGTCAACCGCCGTAGCGGCTACGCCGGCTCGACCCGCTCTGCCTGGCTCCGGCGCTTGGGGAAGGCCGATGCTTCGGATGCCGGCTTGGAGGCACGGCCCTTTCGCCGGCGGGCCCCTTCGGTGGCCGCGCCGACGATGAGCCCTGCGACCGCCAGCGTTGGGATCGCTGAAAGGTAGAACGCCGCGACTTCGACGGCATAGCTGTGGTGGTGGGCCATGTCCCGGCCATGGTAACACGGCGCCGCAAGGCAGCCTAGGACTTTCCAATCGGTCCGTCGCTTCGGGCCTGGCACAACCGGCGCGGGCGATTCGCTACAATAATGGTAGAGACGCCGATGGCAGACCTCAAAGATAAGGAAAGAGCCGTTCGCGCGCACGAAGCCCGCATCTCTGCCCGGCTCGTGCGTCACTTCAAAGCGTGGCTCGTCGTGCTCGCCGGCGGTCTGCTCGTCTACGCAATCTACGCCGGCGCCGGCATGCGCGCCGTCGCCGTCGACTCGGGTCGCCTGACCGCATTGCCGGTTGACTCCACCGTTACCATCCTTCGCGACCGGCGCGGCATTCCGCACATCCGCGCCGGCGACGAACACGACGCGTTCTTCGCCGAGGGCTTCGTCGAAGGATCGGATCGGCTCTCTCAAATGGATCTCATCCGCCGCTACATCTATGGCCAGCTGGCCGAGATACTGGGGCCGATTCAGCTCGCGAACGACCAAGCGATGCGAGCTCTCGACGTACACGACATCGTCGATCGCGAGTGGCAACACCTCACCGGCCGCGACCGTGCGGCTCTGCAAGCGTTCAGCGATGGGGTGAATGCTGCGATGCGCATGCAGCCGCTGCCGGTCGAGTTTCGTCTACTCCTGTATCGGCCGTCGCCGTGGACGCCGCGCGATTGCCTGGCGGTGACGCTGGCAATTTCTGCGTCCATGGGCGACACGCCGGACATCGTAGCGCAGCGCGATTACCT
>JBPYDW010000270.1:0-2224 GCA_051986335.1 Vulcanimicrobiaceae bacterium
GTTCGCGTACACTGATGGCGATCCGACGGTTCCCGCGATCGTCGTCGACGGCGTCTACGTGCAGTCCGGATGGGGCTCGCCGCCCCAGGGTTGAACGGTCCACTGACGCGCCGGTCGGCGCGCCCAAAGTGAAGCAAAGCCCAATAGGCGAAGAAGCGTTAGAGCGTTTAGTTGCTAAGCGGAGGTCTTCATGGATCACTCTTCGGCGGCCGCAGCGAGCTTTATGGCGACCCTGATAACGGTAGACGTCATCATCGCCATCATAGTCATCGCTTTCATGATCTGGTTTTACTGGCGTATTTTCACCAAGGCCGGATACAGCGGCGCACTCTCGCTGATCAATCTCGTTCCCGGCGTCGGACACTTGATCTGTCTGATCATCCTTGCTTTTGGGCGCTGGCCCATTGAGGATCAGCTCGCGTCACTTGCGGGCCGTGGTGCCCCGCCGCCGATGCCGCCCCCGCCGCCGCCGGGTACGTCGGTTATGCCGACCGGCTAAGGCTTAGTCGCCCAAAGATCCGCGATCCAACGCTCGACGGCATCGGCTTGTGAAGGCAGCGCCGCCGAAAGATTCTCCGGTTCCGTGCTCGTTACGGCGATGTCGTCCTCGATTCGCACGCCGATACCGCGAAAGCGCTCGGGTACTGTCGCGTCATCGACCTGGAAGTAGATGCCCGGCTCGACCGTCAGAACCATCCCGGCGCGCAACCGCCCGTGGCGGTACTCCGCGGTTCGAGCTTCCGCGCAGTCGTGCACGTCGAGACCGAGCATGTGACTCACGCCGTGCAGCGTATAGCGCCGGTGGAAAAGATGCTCGGGATCGAGTGCCTCTTCGAGCGACGTCCGCAGAACTCCGAGATCGATGAGGCCTTCGGCCAGCACGCGAGCCGCGCGCCGATTCGGTTCGAGAAAGTCGTTCCCGGCGACGGCCGCTTCGATACCGGCTTGCTGCGCTCGCCAAACGATATCGTAGATCGTTCGCTGCTCCGGCGAGAACCGGCCGGAGATCGGTAAGGTGCGCGTGATGTCGGCCGTGTAGAGCGAGTCGCGCTCGACGCCGGCATCGAGCAGCAAGAGCTCGCCTTGACGCAGCGCGCCATCGTTTCGCGTCCAGTGCAAGGTGCATGCGTGTTCCGCGGCGCCCGCAATCGTCAAATATCCGACGTCGTTAGCGTCGATACGCGCGCGGCTCCAAAAAGCGGCCTCAATCGCGCGTTCGCTGCGCGCTGTGCGCATGGCGCGGATCGCATCTTCGAAGGCGAGCTTCGAGATGGCGCAAGCCTTGCGCAGCTCGTCGAGCTCGTACTCGTCCTTGATCAAGCGGGCTTCGGAGAGGTATTCGGCGAGTTCGTGATCGGCGTCGCCGTCCGTATGCGAAAGGCGAGCATCGACCGCATCGTCGTGACCGCGTAGCAGCCGAATCGGATACTTGGCATCGCGCAGCTCGTCAAAATACTCGTTCAGCGATTTCATGGGGCGGCATTCGTCGACACCGAAGTACGCGCGGCTTTCTTCTACGCCGCGGTGGCGCCCGACCCAAAGCTCGCCGTGGACGCGGTCGGTGAAGAAGTCTGCCGTTCCGCGATTATGCGCCGGCACAAAGAGCATCGAACGATGGCCGGTGCCATGCGGCTCGAGGACCAGCACCGCGCCGTGCTCGCCGCCGCCCACCAGATACACAAAATCGCTTGAGGGGCGAAAGCGGAAGGCGGTATCGTTGGCGCGGATGCGCTCGACTCCGGCCGGAATGACGAGGTAGGTGCCGGGGTACGTCTTGGAGAGCGCTTCGCGCCGCGACGAAAATCGATCGGCTTGCGGGTGGCGGTCGTCGGCAACTGGGCGATCGATCCAGTTGCCCGACATGAACTCGATCAAGTCCGCGGGCGGCTGGAAATCGTGGCTGGCTGTCGTGAGGTCGGTGGGTGCGGCGGCGTTTCGTTCGGCAGACATGGTTCGACGGAGATTCGCCTAACGCACGATGGGTCATGCAGGAACAGGTCAGAGCCACCGATACGCTTGCCAACGAACGGACGTACTTGGCGTACATCCGGACGGCGCTTGCCTTCATCGCCTTCGGCTTTGTGATCGCGCGCTTCTCGCTCTTTGCGCGCGAATTCTCAATTTACGCCCATCACTCGACTCCCGAAGCCGGTCTGTCGACGAGCTTCGGCACGGGGATGGCGCTCTTCGGCATCGTCGTCGCGCTTCTCGGCGCGTGGCGTTA
>JBPYDW010000271.1:0-3207 GCA_051986335.1 Vulcanimicrobiaceae bacterium
CTGGCCGTATTCGGCACGATCTTCCTGGTGATGGGCCGGCAGCGGCGTCCGCCGTCAACGTGACGCGAGCGGTCGCCTGCGCGCCCGGACGGGTCAATCTGATCGGCGAGCACACCGATTACAACGACGGCTTCGTGATGCCGATCGCGATCGACCGCACGGTTTGCGTCGAAGTCCGCGGACGTGCCAACGGGAGGATCGGCATCGCATCGAAACAGTTCGGGGGAGAGGACGCGGACTTCGATGCTTCGGCGCTACCCGAAGGACCCCGCGGACACTGGTCGGACGGCGTACGCGGTGTCGTACTGGAGCTGCAGCGCAAAGGCGTTGAGATCGAGGGCGCCGACATTCGTATCGACGGGACGATACCCGTCGGCGCCGGACTGGGATCGTCGGCAGCGGTGTTGGTCGCCACCGCCTTGGCACTACTCGACGCGCTCGCCGTTCGCATTGACGCCTCAGCATTGGCACGCCTCGCCCAGCGCGCCGAGAACTTTCACGCCGGTGCGCGCAGCGGTATCATGGATCAGTTCGTGAGCGCAAGCGCGCAGGCCGGGCACGCGCTCTTGCTCGATACGCGCTCGCTGCAGTCCGAGCAGCTTCCGCTTGCCGGCGACGTTCGCGTCGTCGTCTGCAATACGATGCGCAAACACCACCATGCCTCGGGCGAGTACAATCTGCGACGCGAGCAATGCGAGGCCGGCCTGGCAATCCTGCGCGAACGCTTTCCCGCCTTGCGCTCGTTGCGCGACACAACCATGGTACAGCTCAACGCCGTGCGCGAAGCGATGGATCCCGTCATCTATCGGCGCTGCCACCACGTCATCGCCGAGAATACCCGCGTCATCGAAGCCACGGCGGCGCTCGAGGCCGACGACCGGGTCACCTTTGGACGGCTGATGGACGAGTCGCATGCCAGCCTGCGCGACGATTACGAAGTCAGCTCGCGCGAGCTCGATGCCATGGTCACGCTGGCGCGCAGTTCTCCCGGCGTCTACGGAGCACGTATGACCGGCGGCGGCTTTGGCGGCTGCGCGATCGCGCTAGCGCAAGCAAACCACGTTGCCGCGATCGTCGAGCGAGTACGCGACGGATACACCGGCCTGACCGGCGTTACCCCGGACGTCTTTGCCACGTCCGCCCACGGCGGCGCAGCAGTTCGTACGCCGCAAACGCCGGAGTCGAAATGAAGTCCGACGAGTCGCGCGGATCGCAGCGACGCCGCAACGCGCTCAGCGGCGAGTGGGTCTTGGTCTCTCCGCAGCGCACGCAGCGACCGTGGCGCGGTGAGATCGAGCCGGTTCGCGAGCAATCACTCCCGGCATACGATCCGCAATGCTACCTCTGTCCCGGAAACGGGCGCGCCGGCGGTAAGCGCAACCCACGTTACGAGGCAACGTTTACTTTCGAAAACGACTTCCCGGCTCTCGACCGGACCGGCGTTGTGCCGGCCGGCGACGACCCACTGCTCGAAGCGCAAGCCGAGGCCGGTAGCTGCCGTGTCGTGTGCTTCACCCCGCGCCACAATCTTTCGATTGCAACGATGGAGGTTGCCGCCGTTGCGCGGGTGGTGGATGCCTGGAGCGAGCAATACACCGAGTTAGGCGCGACGCCGGGCATTAACTGGGTGCAAATATTTGAGAACCGCGGCGCGGCGATGGGCGCCAGCAATCCGCATCCGCACGGACAGATTTGGGCGCAACATTCGCTTCCCAATGAAGCGGTCAAAGAGTCGCAATCGCAGCAACGCTTCCTCGAGCAACGCGGAACGTGCTTGCTCTGCCGCTACACCGAACTCGAGATCGAGCGAGACGAACGCGTCGTCTATCGGAACGCCGCGTTTGCAATCGTCGTTCCGTTTTGGGCAGCCTGGCCGTTCGAGACCATGCTGGTCAGCCGCCGCCATCGCGGCGATCTCGCGGCGTTAAGCAACGACGACAAGAGCTTGCTCGCCGACGCGTTGCACGAGATCGTTTCACGCTACGATCGCCTCTTCGATGCGCCGTTTCCATACTCGATGGGCTTCCATCAACAGCCCACCGACGATTGCGACCATCCGGAGTGGCACTTGCACGCACACTACTATCCGCCGCTTCTCCGCTCGGCAAGCATCCGTAAATTCATGGTTGGATACGAGCTTTTCGCCGAACCACAACGCGATCTCACGCCGGAGGAAGCGGCTCTGCGCCTGCGCAATCTCTGAGGCAAGATGCACGTCCGGACCGCAATATGCGCGCCGGTCCTTATTGGACTTCTCACGGCGTGCCACGGTTCAAGTTCTGGTACTGCGTTTATGCCGCCCCAGGGCACGAGCGTGCAAACCAATTTCCGCGTTTCCGGCCGCACCATCGAACTGTTTGCGACGCAACCCGGAGCGACCAGCGCGCAACGCGCGATCCAACAAGGACGGCGGCTGAAATTCTACATCCACGGTGTCGACTACTCACCGACGCCGATCGGTTCGGCAGTCAACAACAACCCGCTGGGAAGCGGCAACTCGGCGGTGTGGATGCGCGATTTTCCGCTGATGCGCGCCATCGGCGTCAACGCCATTCACGTCTATAACGTCGACGCCAACGTCAGCGGACCGATCGACAACGCGCTGGCGGCCGCCTGGAATAACGGCGTCAAGCCGATCTACGTCGTCATCTCGATTTTCTTCCCCGCCGACTGCTTGAACAACGTCGGTTGCGCCAACGACCTCGCCGGCCAATATTACAATCTCGACAAGACGTACGGTCCAAAACCGGCGATCCTCGGCGTTGCCATCTCCAACGAGATCAATCCGGACGGGGCGCCGAACAACAAATCCTATTGGGACAATTTCAACATTATCGCCAAGCGAGCCAAACAGGGCTTTATCGATTCTGGCAATCCCAACAAGCTGGTTATGACCTCCAACGTCGACGATAACAACCTCACGCTTTCAAAGGGCGAGCAGTTCGGCGCTGCCGTGGACGTCTGGGGCATCAACGTCTATCGGGGCCGCGGATTCACCAATTTGTTCACCCAGATCCGGGCGACGACGCAAAAACCGTTCGTCATCACCGAATATGGCGGGACGGCAGGCTGGCATCCGAAGGGCGCGATCGGTAAGAAATACGTTTGGCCATTACCGGACGGAACCGGCGTCTGTCAGCCGCCGTCGCGTCCCGGACAGATGTACTCCAAGACCGACATCATGCCGATGAAGCCGACCGGTGACAT
>JBPYDW010000272.1:0-43768 GCA_051986335.1 Vulcanimicrobiaceae bacterium
AGCGGTTGCAGCTTGGTGTTGGGCGTTGGTCCGCTGGCCTTCCACGATCCAAACGCCGATTCGAGCGCGGAGCGAACGCGATCGGGAGAGAGGTCGCCGACCACGACGATGCTGGTGAGATCGGGCCGCCAGTACGAACGTGCGTAGGCCAGGACGTCATCGCGTGTAATCGCCGAAACGGTGTCGTGCGAGGCGAAGCGCAACGCCGGATCGTCGGGCGCGAGCAGCAGATGCGCGTAAGCGTGATCGGCCATGACGCCCGAGATGTTGTTCTCAGACTGCAGGCTGTTGGCGAGCTGATCGCGTTCCAGCGTGAACCAGGGATCGGGGAACGTTGGATTGATCTGGCCGTCGGCAACGATGTTCAATATGCGCTGAAAGTCGGCGGACATGCCTTGCGCCGAAAACGAGGTACCATTGTTGACGACGGCGCCCAGCTCGTCGACGGTCTTGCGGCGAACTTCGAAGGGGTAATTGGCGCTCCCGTAGTCTGCCGCAGCCGAGGCCAGGCGCGAAATACCCTCGCGGGCATACGGCTGAAACGCCGGGGTCGAGCTGATCTCGCCGCGCAGCAAGAACGTTGGACGATCCGGCTTCTCTTGCACGATGACGTGGATGCCGTTGGAGAGCGTAAACGCGATCGGGCGCAATTTACTGCGTGCGGTGGTGGGCGTGGCGGCGGCCGTTCTTACCCAAGCGGGTTCGACGATCGGACCGTTCGGGACGCGGTTGGAGAAGTTGTCGCTCGCGCCGGCGGTACTCTTTTCCGAGTTACCTTTTGGCGGCGTGTCGCTGGGCCGAAGATGCCCAACCACGGTCGGATGCGCCATGTAGCGCTTGAGCGCGGCATCGAGATCCGTGGGTGTAAGCGAGGCGAGCCGTTTGTCCTCGTCGCTGATGCGCTCTCCGACAACGCCGTACGTGTATCCGACGAGCGCGCCGAAACCGGTGATGGAGTCTGCAGAGTACACGCGCTCGGCGACCGTTTGCGCCCTGGCAGCGGTGGCGAGGTCGGGCGAAATGCCGTTGGCGATGAGATTATTCATCGTCGTTTGGAAGACGGTCTGGGCCTCGTCGCTGCTGTGCCCGGGATTGAGCGTGATGAAGACGTGGAGCAATCCGCCCTTGAGCTGGGTATCGGCGTTCGCATCGATGTCGAGCGCGATGTTGCTCTGCACCAGCGCCTGATAAAACGGCGAACGCTCGTTGGGAATCAGCGTTGCGAGCGTGCTGACCTCAGGCTCGCCCTTCTCGGTATCGCCCGGCACGGCGTAGGCGAGGTCGAGCACTTCAAATGGGAATGGAAAGGCCGACTCCACCGTCGCGCCGCTTGTGGCCTTCGGGCTGGCCAGTGCGATGGCGGGAAGTTTCTTGGATGGAATGTCGCCGAAGAAACGCTTGGCTTTGGCAAAGACGGTCGCGTGATCGACGTCGCCGGCGACGATAAGCGCGGCGTTGTTCGGCGCGTACCACTCATCGTAATAGCGTTTGATGTCGGCCGCGGTGGCATCGGCGACGTCGCTACGCTTTCCAATCGGCGTTCGCCCGTTGGGCAAACCCGGATACGCCGCCGCGCGAACGCGCGACAGGAGACTGAAGAAAGGCGACGAGTCGTCGCCGTCGAGTTCGGAGAGCACGGCACCGCGTTCGATGTTCCAGTCTTCTTGATGGATCAACGCGTCGTGCATGCGCTCCGATTCGAGATAGAGCGCAACGTCGGCTTTATCGGCAGGCATCACGAAATAGAACTGCGTGTAATCGTAGTCGGTCTCGCCGTTCATTTCGGCCCCGAGACGAGCGGTGATATCGTCTAACGCACCGGCCGAGACGTGTTCGGTGCCGCGAAAGGTCATGTGCTCGAGCGCGTGAGCGAGGCCGGTCTTTCCGGGCGTCTCGTACAGCGAGCCGAAGCGATACCAGGTTGCCACCTGAACGACGGGGGCAGCGTGGTCCTCAACGACAACGACTTTGAGACCGTTGCCCAAGGTGGTGGTATAGACACCGCCGTCGCCGGGGGCGGCGTGTGCAGAGCCGGCACAGACGAGAAGGAGGGCGGCAAGCGCAACGGCCAGGGTGGGAAAAGAACGGCGGTTCACGATGGAGTTTCCTTATTAGGGCAGGCCTTCGCTGCCGGCAAGTCCGAGATAGTATGCAGATGCTGCGGTGAGCGCGTCGAGCGGCAGGCAGCCAATGAGCTCGCCGTTCGCTATCTCGACGTCATGTTCCGCGGCGAGTGTACGAACGCACTCAACCACACGGTGCAATGGTACCGCAGTGTAATCGGTAACGTTCAAAGAGACCTGAACGTGCCGGGCCGCCGGGAAAGCAAGCGCGCGGAGGCTGTGCAGCCCGCCATGCTTTTCACGCAGCGTCCGGGCGATCTGCCTGCCTACACCCATGTCCTCGGTCGCCAAGAGCACGTTGAACGCCACCAGCACCGGTCGCGCCCCGATGGCGATCGCACCCGCGCTGGGGTGGATGGCGTCACCGACGTCGGGGCGGTCGCCGGCCGCGAAGCGCGCGCCGAGGCCTTCGAATCCGCCTCTGCGTACTTCCGGCAGCGCCCGCCGGTCGGGACGCATCGCTGCAGCGCCATACAAGAAGGAAGGAACGCGCCACCGCTGCCAGATCTGCTCCGCTGCCGCCCGCGCGAGGGTGACCGCACCCTCCATGGTTGCGCCGTCGCGAAGCGGCACGAACGGGAGAACGTCCAGCGCCCCGATCCGCGGATGAACCCCGCTGTGCCGTTGCAAGTCAATGCGCTGCGCGGTCGCTCCCGCCAGGGCCACCGAAGCGGCCACGACCGCAGCGGCATCACCGGCAATGGTCAGCACGCTGCGATGATGGTCAGCGTCGCTGCCGTAATGCAGGAGCTTTGCGCCGCTCTCTTCGACGCTGCGAAGCACGGCGCCGATGGTTTCGCGATCGCGCCCTTCGGAGATGTTGGGGACGATCTCGTAGAGCGGTTCTCGGCTCATCTCTTTAGCGCGAAAGAGCGAGTCCGATCGCTTGTGCGATGTCGGTGCAGTTTTCCGGCGAGTAGATCGTACGATACCCCAACTTGCGCGCTTCCGCGTTGCGCCGCGCAGTGCCACTCACGCTGCGCAGCTCACCGGCGAGGCCGAGCTCGCCGAACGCGGCGCTCTCCTGCGCCATCGCCACGTTGCGAAACGATGATGCAATTGCCAGCGCTATGCCGAGGTCGGCCGCGGGCTCGTTCACCCGCAATCCGCCGGCTACCGATGCGTAAACGTCATGGGAACCCAACTGCAAACCGGCGCGCCGCTCCAACACTGCAAGGATCATGGCCAAGCGGGCCTGATCGAGATTGTTGGCGAGCCGGCGCGGCGTGCCGTATGTCGTCTCTCCGACCAGTGCTTGTACTTCGACCAGCACCGGACGCGAGCCGACCATCGACGCGACCACGCATGCCCCGGGCGGTCGCGACGCGTTCTGTGAAAGGAACAACTGCGATGGATTGCCGACTTGGCGCAGGCCGTCATCGCCCATCGAAAATACGCAGATCTCATCGATCGAGCCAAAGCGGTTCTTGTAGGCCCGTAGGATGCGGTACTCGCCGTTGTTCTCTCCCTCGAAATACAACACGGTATCCACCAGATGTTCGAGCAGGCGCGGCCCGGCGATGGCGCCGTCCTTGGTGACGTGCCCAACGATGAAGGTTGCGCAGCCCGTGCGCTTGGCGAAGTCCATCAAAGCCTGGGTGCAGTCGCGTATCTGCGAAACGCTTCCGGCGTAGCTTTCCGCTTCGGGCAGCCACACCGTCTGAATCGAGTCGACGATCAACGCACCGGGCACCGCCTTGTCGAGATAGTCGAGAACGGCGCGCACGTTCGTCTCCGCGAAGATCAGAATGTCGGCGGAAAGCCCGAGGCGAGCCGCGCGCAACTTCACTTGCGCGGCCGACTCTTCGCCGCACACGTAGACGACCGGACCGTTTGCCGCGGACAGACGCGCCGCAATTTGCAGCAGCAGGGTGGACTTGCCGGCGCCGGGCGGTCCGCCGACGAGCGTCAAGCTCCCCGGGACGACACCGCCGCCGATCGCCGCATCGAATTCGTCGATGCCGGTACGGATGCGCGCAACGCCGGCCGATTCGACCCCGCTTAACGGAACGGGCGCGGTGGACGTGCGTGTCGCTCGCGTTGCACCTCGCGACGGTGCGACCGTAAACGGCCGCTCGTCGAATGTGTTCCAGCTTTCGCATTGCGGGCAACGCCCGAGCCAGCGCGCCGACTCAAAACCGCATGCCGAACAGAAATAGAGTGAACGCGCCTTAGCCACTGCCGACTCCTTTAGATGCTCGCCGTGCTCGGACCCGCGGCGGGGTGGTCGCCGCTCTTACGCGAAACCGGCTCGAACGTGGATTCCCCGCTACAGATTGCGATCGACGGCCCGGTGGCCTCGGGTAAGACAACCGTCGCGCGTCAGCTTGCCCAGCGCCTGCACATCGATTACCTCGATACCGGTGCGATGTATCGCGCGCTGGCGTATTTGGCGCTGCAACACCGCATCGATGCCGACAACGGTGCGGCGCTCGTTCGGCTTATGCACGACCGCGGCGTGCGTGTCGAACTGGGCACGAACGCTCCGCTGGGATTTCACGTTTTTGCAGACGGCGCCGAGCTGAATGACGAGGCATTGGAATCCAACGAGGTGACGGCGATCGTCTCGACGATTGCCAAACATGCGGCGGTCCGCGCGGCGATGGTCGAAGAGCAACGCGGCGTCGCCGATGCCAACGCGATCGTCATGGCCGGTCGCGACATCGGCACGGTAGTGCTCCCCAACGCACCGGTAAAGATCTTCTTGGATGCCTCGGTTGCCGCGCGCGTCGAACGCCGCTACGCGCAGCTGGCGGCAGCCGGGGTTGACGTTAGCGCCCATCGCCTTGCCGAGGAGATCGAAGAACGCGATCGGCTGGATCGCGGGCGAGCCGTCTCGCCGCTGGTGCCGGCGCGCGACGCGCAGGTGATCGATTCGAGCAACCTGTCGGTCGACGACGTCGTGAACCGGATCTGTGCGATCGTCGGCGACCGTGCGCGGACGTGACGTTCTACGACGTCGCCAAATCCATCGTCCGCGTACTCACCAAGGTGCTGTGGCGCGTTCAGGCCTCCGGTCAACAGAATGTGCCGCCCAGCGGTCCGCTCATCGTGGCCGCCAATCACGTCTCGTACATGGATCCTCCGGTGCTGGGCGCGTACTGTCCGCGGAAGATCTCGTACATGGCTAAGGTCGAGCTATTTCGGATGCCGATACTGGGACCGCTGATCCGCAGTTTGGGAGCCTATCCGGTGGATCGCGGGGGCAGCGCCAAGACAGCGATCAAGCGCTCGGTCGAGGTGCTCGGGCAGGGAGGCGCGATCGGCATCTTTCCCGAGGGCACGCGCAACCTCGACGGATCGGTGCGACCGCAAACCGGGGCTGCGCTGTTGGCCTCGCTGACCGGAGCTGCGGTGGTTCCGGCCGCGCTGGTGGGTACGGGGAAATGGATGCAACTGCATCCGATAAAAGTCGCTTATGGCTCGCCGCTGCGCTTACCGCAGCGGAAAGCAACGCGTGAAGAGCTGGCGAAGTTCACGGATGACATCATGGGCGCGATCCACGCGCTTGCGGAGAGCATTGGTGGAAATTCGAAAGGCTAAGGTTCAAGGTTTCTGCTTCGGCGTAGCCATCACGGTGAAGAAGGCAGAGGAAGCCATTGCCCAGCGCGATGATGTGACGACGCTGGGGCACGTCGTGCACAACCCGCAGATGGTTGAATCGCTGGCGGACAAGGGTTTGAAGAACGCGCAGTCGGTCGACGAGGTCGAGAACGGCGCGCTGTTCGTGCGCGCGCATGGCCTTCCGGTCGAAGTCTTTGAAAAAGCGAAAGACAAGGGCCTAGAAATCATCGATGCCACCTGTCCGATGGTCACCAAGATTCACGTGCAGGCCGAGCGTCTGCGCGCCGAAGGGTACAAAATTATCGTCGTTGGCGATCCCACCCATCCCGAAGTCAAGGGAACGCTCAGCCACGTTCCGGGGGCCTGGTCCATCGAGACGGTGGAAGACGTTGCGAAGCTTCCACGCGGAAGCAAAGTCGGCGTAGTGGTGCAGTCAACCTATTCCGGCGAACGCTTTACCGATATCGTGAAGGTACTCAGCGAAAAGTACTACGAGGTTCGTGCGGTCAACACCATTTGCACCGATACGCACAACCGGCAAGACGAGGCGCTTCGGCTGGCTTACGAAGTCGAGGCGATGGTAGTAGTCGGGGGGAAGACCTCGGCGAACACCAAGCACTTGGCCGAGCTGGCGCAAAAGCACGGCGCGCGTTCGTACCACATCGAAGGACCGGACGAGTTACGCGCTGAGTGGTTCGACGGGGTGAAAGTTGCCGGGCTGATGTCGGGTGCATCCACTCCTGGTTGGCTCGTCGACGACGTCGAGCGCCGAATGGAGGAACTCGCCCGTCAGCCTGCGTGAACGCTTCGAGGCGCATCTCGAGTCGTGCATAGTTTCGTGTCGGGGATCGTCCATGGTCCCCGACCTATTTTCGTACCATTTCGGGTACGGCGCACACGGGCCGGTGCGTCAGGGCAAGCGTTTGCGCCCAAGCATTCTGCTGCTGGTGACGCAGGAGCTTGGTGGCGACCCCGAGCTCGCTTTTGATGCCGCGGCGGCCGTCGAGATTCTGCACAACTATTCGCTCGTGCACGACGACATCGAGGATCGCGACGAATTGCGGCGCGGGCGGCCGACGTTGTGGGCACGCTATGGCTTGGCTCAAGCGCTGAATGCTGGGGATGCAATGTCGGCGCTGAGTTTCTTGACGCTCGCGCGAGCCGTTGCGGCCCATCCGCCCGATCGCGTGCTGCAGATGATCGAATCGTTGCAACACGCGCATCTGCGGATGTGCACGGGTCAATCGCTCGACCTGCAGTTCGAAACCGAATCCCGGGTGGACCTCGAGCACTACATGGCGATGGTCGAGGGAAAGACTGCGTCGCTGTTCGGCGCATCGAGCGAGCTGGGAGCGCTCAGTGCCGCCGCGGATAGCGCGACCGTTGCGTACTATCGGGAGTTGGGCGCCGCGTACGGCCGCGCGTTTCAAATTCGCGACGACATGTTAGGCATCTGGGCCTCGGCCGATGCGACCGGCAAGACCCGCGGCAACGACATCGCTCGACGCAAGTGGACCTTCCCGGTAGTGTGGGCCCTCAACGGTCCGGACTCCCCGGCGCGCCGGGTCGTCGCAGGTGCATATGCTGCCGGCGGCGCCATCGCCGCGGCGCAGGTCCCGGCAGTGATTGCTGCCCTGGACGAATTGGGGGCGCGAGAGGCCGCGGACCGTGCGACCGCAGAAAATCTAGCGGTCGTCGAACGCCACGAGAAGTCCGGTGTTCGCGAGTTTCTTCTCGCCTCACTCACACCAGCCGTCGCCTCGTAAGGAGTAGCGCTCGCGTGAACGTATCGGCGAACGCACGCACGTCCGCTCGCCCGGCATCGCTGACCTGGATTCTGCCGGTTCTGGTCGTCGTCGGCGCAATATTGCGCTTGCTTTTTATCTCGAACGAGGGCTTCAAGAACGACGTCTCCTCGTTCGAAGCGTGGGCGATTACGCTCGCCGAGCATCCGACCTGGCAGTTCTACGACAAGGCGGGCTTCGCCGACTACCCGCCCGGTTATCTCTACATTCTCGGATTCATTGGGCACCTTTGGGCTCTGTTCTTCAAACATTTCGATACCGGCTTCGTTTACCTCAAGTATCTCGTTAAACTGCCCGCCATCGTCGCCGATCTCTTCGTCGGCGTGTTGCTCTATCGGATCGTCTTACATTTTTCCGACGAGCGCTGGGCGCTGGGCGCGGCGGCGCTCTACCTGCTCAACCCGGCCACCATTTTGATATCGGCAATGTGGGGGCAGGTCGACGCAATCTCCGGCGGTTTAGCGCTGTTGGCGACATACCTGTTGATCCTCGCCCAAGAGTCGCCGGGGAAACTAACGTCTCGAGTCGTTTGGGCGTGGCTGGCGCTGTCCTACTCGCTGCTCATCAAACCGCAGACGGCTGCAATCCTCATTCCGCTCTTCATCGCTTACGCTTTTGCCGACCGGGAGGCGCTGCAAGCCCGATTGCGCGCGACGGCAATTGGCGTCGTCGTCGGGCTGGTTGCGGTGCTCCTGCTGACCTTGCCGTTCCATCCAACGCTCAACCCGCTCGGCGCTTTCTCCTGGCTTCTCGATCGCTACCGGCACGGCGCCTCGGTCTATGCATACAATTCGGTGAACGCGTTCAACCTATGGACGATTCGGGGTGCGTTTTGGCAAGCCGAAAACACGACGCTCGGAATCCCGCAGGCGGTGCTCGGCGCAATTCTCGTCGTGGCGGCGACCGCGCTCGTCATATGGCGTTACCTGCAAGCCCGCACTTCGCAGGCGCTGCTCGAATCGGCAGCGCTGCTGACCCTGGCCTTCTTCATGCTGGCAACCCGCATGCACGAGCGATACATCTTCGACGGCGTGCTGTTCGTCATCGCCTGCATTGGATTTGCGCGGCGTTACTTGATCGTAGCGATCGTGCTGTCGCTGGTGCTGTGGGCAAATCTGCACTATTCGCTGCAGTACCTTCAGACCGTCACCCAAAGCCTGCCGGGCAACGCCACCGACCTATGGGGGCCGCTCGATCACCTTCTCTCGTTTGTCAACGTGGCCGCGTTCTTCTACTTGGGCTACATGTTCTTGGGTAGCGACGAACCGCTCACCCGCGTGAGCGTCAGTGGTGGACCGGGTGCGGCCGCTCTGCGTCGCCCGCCGGCAACGCTGACCGCACCGTCGGAGGCGGTCTCCGGTCCGCGCGGCTGGTTCGATCCGCGCGAGGGATTGATCGGCATGGCCGGCATCGACTACGTGTTGATGTCGCTCATCGGACTCGGATCGTTCATCCTGTCCTACATCAACTACTGGATACCGCGTGAAGAGATATTCGACGAGATCTACTTTGCTCGAGCGGGCGAAGAGTATCTCAAACGGCTGCCGATCTACGAGAGCACGCACCCGCCGCTCACCAAGCTGCTCATCACGCTTTCGATGATGCTATTCGGTGGGCTGCACGGGTCGGGCGATACCTCCACGGGCTGGCGGTTTCTCGATGTCGTCTTCGGCGCGTTCGTCGTGATGCTGCTCTATGCGTTCGCCAAGCGGATCACCGGTTCGACGGTCTTCTCGGCCATCGCCGCCTTGCTGTTTACCTTCGACGGCATGCACTTCGTGCAATCGCGCATCGCTACGCCCGAGGGCTTCGTCGTGTTCTTCTCGCTGGCGGCCGCCTACGCGTTCTACCGCTTTTGGATTGCCGAGCAGGTCAGCGTCCGCGCGTACATCGAGCAGCGCCGCGACGGCGCGATCGTCGCCATCGCTGCGGCAGCCGCACTGGCATTAGGGTTTCTCATCAGCTGGCTTATAGTCGGGACGCTCTTCAAACAGTCCGTCCCGGCGATCGTCGTGGCCGGCGCCTACTTTGCGCTCGGCATCTACTTGTTGCTGCGACTGTTCGCAGCGCCGCGCGTGAGTCCCAGCGACTCGCAAGAGATCGGTTACGCCGAAGGTTCGGTGGCGGTGCGCGGTCCCGACAATTCGCTGGTACTTACGACCGCCGATGGCGGCGTGCTGGACTCGCGAAGCAAGAACGCGCGCCGTGGCGCGGTCTCACAAGCCAAGGGCGGCAGTCTCTACTACGAAGCCGAGGAACTCGAGATCGTCTATAACCGCGACGCGTCGGTCGCGTACCGCACGCCGGAGGGCGATGCCCTCTATACGCCGGGCCGGATCGAAGCGGGCGGTCTTAGCCAAAACGGCAGTCATTCAAAATTCTGGCTGTTTGTTTTTACCGCTGCCCTCGGCTGCCTCGTGAGCAGCAAATGGTACGGCGTCATGGGCTTCGGCGTGAGCTTCCTGATCTTGATCCTGGTGTGGCTGCAGCGCTATTGGATACAGGGGCGCCGGCCCGCGCTGTGGGGAAACCCGCGCGGGTATCGGCTGGACGTGGCGCTGGTCTCGATCGTCTTCATTTCGGCGACAGTCTATGGCTTGGTTTGGACCAAGGACGTGGTCAATCAGGCCGACATCCACAACTTGAGCGACGTCGTCTTGCGTCAGTACTCGATGTACGAGTATCACGCCAACCTGCGTGCGACGCATCCGTACTCCTCCAAGTGGTGGGAGTGGCCGATCGACTACGTCCCGGTAACCTACTATTATAAAGACTTGCGCCATAACCACAACGACAACAACGAGGTCGGGGTGCGGGAGATAACGTCGCTGCCCAACCCGGCGATTTTGTGGGCCGGTTTGATCACCGTCCCATTCGTCGGCGTTCTGGCCTGGTACCAGCGCCGCAAAGCGTACGCTCTGATCGTTATCGCCTATCTCTTGCAGTGGCTGCCGTGGGCGAGGTCGCCGCGCTTGGCCTTTTCCTATCACTTTTACGTGGATATCCCGCTCATTTGTCTATGCAATGTCATTGCGCTGCAGTGGGTGTGGAATCGCTACAAGGACCGGGACGATACCAGCAGGATCGCAGCAGGCGTCGGAATCGGTGCCTACGTTGCGCTAGTCGCGCTGCTCTTTGTATTCTTCTATCCGGTGCTGGCGGCACAGCCGTTATCGTGGACAGGCTGGCACGAGCGCATGTGGATCGACAAATGGGTAGTCGGACCGGGGTAGAGGGTGCCTGCAATCGGCGTACCGGCGGCGTTTGAGGAGCCCGTGGGCTGAAGGGCGAATCCTGGTTTCCCATGTCCGGACATTCCAAGTGGCACAATATCCGCCTGAAGAAGGGGAAGGTTGACGCGCAGCGCGGCGCGCTCTTCACCAAGCTCAGCAAGGAGATAATCCTCGCTGCCCGATCCGGCTCGCCCGATCCCGATGCGAACTATCGCCTAAAGATGGCGGTAGACAAAGCGCGCGAGAACAACATGCCGCAGGACAACATAAAGCGAGCGATTGCGCGCGCTTCCGGCCAGGGCAACGAAAAAGAGATCGAAGAGTTGCGTTACGAGGGATATGGGCCGCACGGCGTGGCGGTACTCGTTGACGCGGCGACCGACAACCGCAATCGCACCGCGGGCGAGCTGCGCTTTCTATTTTCGAAGAATGGCGGAGCGCTCGGCGAAAGCGGCAGCGTTGCTTGGATGTTCGACGCGATGGGCGTGCTGGAGTGCGACCCACAAGGAAAAGACGAAGAGAAGTTTACCGAGGACGCGCTGGTCGATGGTGTCGTCGACATCGAGTACGGCGATCCGGTTACGGTCATCTATACGGAGCCGAGCGCACTTTCGGCCGTGCGGGATGGGCTGCGCGAACGCCGGTTCCGGATTTCCGACGCCTACCTCGGAGCGCGGGCTAAGACGAAGGTCGAGCCGTCAGGCTCCGCCGTTCGCGAAGCGATGGCGTTTCTCGAAGCGCTGGAAGACCATGAGGACGTGCAGCGCGTCTTTACCAACTTTGACGTCAGCGAATCCGTCCTCGAGGCACTGACATAGCACGCTTACCAGCCGTTCACGGCGTCTCCGGCTCCGAGCGCGATAGCGACCGTCGCGGACCGTTGCAAATTCGCGGGGACATGATCTTCCCGATCGTCCTGGCGACGTTCGTGGCTGTCCTAACGTGGTTTGCGCGCGATCTGCACGATTTCTTACTGCCCGGTGCCGACGTCGTGAGCGTTCCATCGTTCGTCGGTCAAACGATCAACGACGCCGCAAGCGAGATTGAGCGCCAACATCTCACCTACAACGTCATCGAGCACACGACCAGCGATCGCTATCCGAAAAACGTGGTGATCAACCAACAGCCCGAAGCCGGCGCGCAGGTGCGCAAGGGCCGCCAGATCTCGTTCGTGGTGAGCGATGGAGTGGTTGCGCGATTGATGCCCGACCTGCGCTACCAGTCGATGCGCGAGGTAGCGCTCGACCTTGCCCGTACGCGCGTCCAGCTGGGCACGGTGACGTATCAGCACAGCGACGTAGTTCCCGAAGGACACGTGATCGACCAGGATCCCGCCCCGCTGGCCGCGGTGAATGAAAATGACAAGGTGAACTTGATCGTCAGCGAGGGTGGCGCGACGGCGCTGCTCGTCCCCGATTTTCGCAACATGAACATCGACATTGCGCGGGCGCAAGCCGCCAGAGAAGGCCTAAAGATCGGGCAGCTCGTCTGGACTCCGCTCGGCAGCAAGGGACCGGCGCACGGCATTATTGCGCGCCAGCAACCCGCTCCCGGCACGCGGGTCAACTCGTTCGAGCCGGTTTCGCTGCAAGTGAGCGCCGGTCCACACGAGTCCGGCTACCTCTTGCGTCAAGCGCACTTGCTGGTGTCGGTGCCGGTTCCCGACGATCCGACGTCCAAGGAGATGAAGGTGCGCATCGTCGTCACCGACGCGACCGGCCGCTACGACCTGTTCAACGCATACGCTCAACCGGGGCAAAAGCTCGACTTTACCGTCACGTCGCTGGGCACATCGGTGGTCGATATGTACGTGGACAGTGGGAGCGGTGAAACCCTCGTCGGCGAAACGCGCCTCGGCAACGAGCCGCCAAACGCGTACGCGCCCGGCCCGCCCGGTTCCAAGGCACCTGTTCCCAACGCACGCGCCACGCCGTGAGGGCGAAGATCGCCCCTTCGCTGCTATCGGCAGATTTTGCGCGCATCGCTGAAGAGATCCGCAGCGTCGAGCGCGCCGGCGCCGATTACTTGCACCTGGACGTGATGGACGGACTGTTCGTTCCAAACCTCACCTGGGGCCCGAAGATCATCGGCGACCTGCGAAAGCTCTCGCCGTTGCCTTTCGACTGCCACCTGATGATCGTCCAGCCCGAACGCTACGTCGACGAGTTTCGCTCGGCCGGCGCCGACAACATCACGTTCCATCTGGAAGCGACGCCGCACGCGCAGCGTTTGCTGACGTACATTCGCTCGATCGGGGCAAAAGCAGGCATAGCGATCTGTCCGCAGACGCCGGTCGAGATGCTGACGGACATCATCGATGACTGCGATCTGGTTCTGGTGATGAGCGTAAATCCGGGGTTTGGCGGCCAGGCGTTCATCCCGCGCGCGTTCGAGAAGTTGCACCAGGCCCGCCGGCTGATCGACGAGCGCAATCCGCTCTGCGAACTCGAGGTCGACGGCGGCATTGGCGCGCAGAATCTGAAGCAAGTCGTGGAAGCAGGCGCGAGCGTCGTCGTCATGGGGGCGTCAATCTTCGGCGACGACGATCCCGGCGCGCAATTGCGTAAGCTGCGCGCGCTGCTTTCCTGACGCGACCGTGCGCGAAGACGACTTAATTGCGGCGATGCGCGAGATCGTCGAGCGCCCTTCGCGACGCATCTCGCTCGGTATCGGCGACGATGCCGCCGTCTGGCAGCCGTCGCGCTCGCACCGCAGCGTCATCACGACCGATGCCCTTATCGAGAACGTTCATTTCTCTCGCGAGTGGCTCTCCTGGCACGACGTCGGCGTGCGCGCGATGGTTGCCAACATTAGCGATCTGGCGGCCATGGGTTCCAAGCCCGTCCTCGCAACGATCGCCTTGGGAATTCCGGCCGACGTTGCGGACACCGATGTGCTGGCACTCTATCGCGGAATCGTTGCCGTTGCCGACGACGCGCGCTGCGCGATCGTTGGCGGCGATATCGCGCGCGCTGCGGTTCTCACCATTGCCATTGCTGCGGTGGGCGAGGTGCGCGCCACTCGCGTTCGCACCCGTGGCGGAGTGCGGCCGGGCGACGTTCTTGCCCTAACCGGGCCGCTGGGAGCGAGTCGTGCCGGACTGGAGGTCTTGCGCGCAAGGGTAGCGTTGGACGGTTCGCAGCGCGCCGAAGCGCTGGCGGCGTTTCGCACTCCGGTGGCCCGCTGGCGCGAAGGATTGTGGCTTGGCGCTTCGCGTAGCGTGCACGCGATGATGGATTGCAGCGACGGGCTTTCGACCGACCTGACGCGTATGTGCGAGCGCTCGCAAGTGGGAGCCGCCGTCTTGGGCGTACCGGTCGCGCAATCGGCACGCGGTGCAGCCGAACTACTCAACGTCGATCCGCAAGATTTCGCGCTTGCCGGCGGTGAAGACTTCGAACTGCTGGTGTCGATCGCGCCGCGTTCGTTCGATCACCTTGCCGGCCGGTTTGAAGCGCGCTTTCGCCGTCCGTTGATCGGTTTTGGCTTCGCCGAGGAACGGCCGGGAGTGCGGCTGCGCCGCGACGGCGTCGAGCGGCCGCTGCCCGCGACGGGTTGGGATCACCTGGCGCAATGAATTATCCGTTCTTCGTCTCATTGGGCCACGGCGATCGGCCGCATCTACGGCTCGAGGTCGTCGGCTATGCGCATCCCGACGTTGCCGAGCCGGAGGATTTGGATCTGCTCCGCGTGCAAGCGCACGCCAGTGCGGCGCCGGTCGCAACCACGTTCGAATTCGACGTCGGCGTTTACGAACTGCGCGAATTGCGCGCCTACCTCGAGGAGATCAACTCCGGTAACGGACCGATGCGCAGTTTTCCGATTGCCGGCGGAATGTTGACGCTCTCGTTCGCGCCGAGCCGGCGCGGGCCGGTGCTGTGCTCCGTCCTGCTCAAGTCGATCGATGCCTCGCACCTGCGCGTCGAATACTTGGTAACGCTCGAGCCCGAAGCGATCACGGCGACGCTCGGCCAGCTGCGAGTCTTAGACGAAGCGTAGCGTTACGAGGCTTGAAACGCACTGCCCAGGATGCGCGCGGCCAGGCGCGCACAGCGCGGTCCCTCTCGCGATAACCACCACGCCTCGCGCCAGTTGGCCGGCCTGCACATGGCGCGAAGCGGGCGCAGCCATTCTTCGGAGAGCTCGCGTTGCGGCGTGTCGAGCACGACGCGAACCGCGGCGATGCGCGGCGCGCGAATGAGTCCGGTCTCCATGTCGACGCCGGCATATCCTTGCTGCGCAAATCGGAGTCGCGCTGGACCGCGAACGAGCGTCGTGCTGGTAAGCAGCGGCGCGAAAACGGGTTCGTGACCCAGGCGCCGCGCGCCGGCTGCGAGCGCTGCGACGATTCCCGGGTCGCATTCGACGGTTTCGCCGCTGGGACTGCGCACGCGCGACGGTACGAGCACCGTACCGGTTGACAGCCGGCGATCGAGACCACCGGCGAGACCGCAGGTGATGACGATCTGGGCACCGGCCGGCGGCGACGTGCCCGACAGCGCGACACCGCACTCCACAACCCAGATTGCCGGCAGCTCTCGCCGAATCGCCCGCGCCTCGAGCCCGGTCGCGGCGACGACGATTATTCGCGCCGGATCAATTGGCGTAACCGTTGTCGCGATACCAAGCGATGGCGCGCTCGAGCGCCGCGTCGATGGGAGTGGGCCGATGGCCGAGCTCGTTTTCGGCCATCGTCGAGTCGGCGAACATGCGCGTGCGAGAGAGCCGAACGCCTTCGGGCGGCGCAAAGGGCCGTGCGCCCGAATCCAAGCGGCAGCGCAGTTCGTCGAGTTGTGCTACGCCCAGCGCCAGCGCGTACGGCACGTGCCAGCTTGGAACGGCGCGTCCCGAAAGAGCTGCTAGCAATTCCCAAATGCGATCGAAGCTAAGGTTCTCTCCGCCGACGACGTAGCGTTCGCCGACGCGACCGCGCTGCAGCGCCGCGACGTGGGCGCGGGCAACGTCCTCGACGGCGACGAGGTTCATCCCGCCGTCTCCCGGCGGCCGGGCAAACATTTTTCCGCGGATAAAATCGAGCACCATCTTGCCGGTCGGAGTGGGCTTGTGGTCGCGTGGCCCGATCGGCGCCGTCGGCAAGATCGCAACGACCGGAACGCGACTCGAAAACGCGGCGCGCTCCTGTAGAATTTTTGAGGCGTGATAGCTGGAGCGATGGGAATCGCCGTTCTGGGCATCCTGGTGCATCGTGCTCGCGCTCGAAGTGAGCACCGCGCGTTCGATGCCGGCAAGCCGTGCGGCGGCCAGCAGCCCGGCCGTGCCGTCGACGTTGACCCGCCGCATCTCGGGCCGATCGTGCGGAGCGAATGAATAGAGCGCCGCGCAGTGCACGACGTAGCGGCAGCCGTCGAGCGCACGAGCAAAAAGGCCGGGATACCGTAAGTCTCCGCTAACGACCTCGACGTCCGGCGCCGGTTTAGCGGCTCCTTGACGCGCCAGTATCCGCAGGCGATAGCCGGAGGACGACAGCGCGTCGGCGACGTGCGATCCTATAAACCCGGTTGCGCCGGTGAGGAAGACGAGGTCAGTTGCCAACGGCCGCGCGGACGGTCTCCCGCAGCGAGTGCGTCGTGCGCAGGACGGCGGTCGGCTCGTAGCCGCAGTGTGCCATGCAGTTCTCGCACTTCTCGTGCTTGCCGCGGCCGTACTTCGACCAATCCGTCTCTTCCAGCAAGGCCTTGTAGGTCTTTGCGTAGCCGGCATCGGCCATGAGATAGCACGGCTTTTGCCAGCCGAACACCGTGTAGCACGGAATCCCCCACGGCGTGCATTCGAAGTCGACCTTGCCTTCAAGAAAGTCGAGATAGAGCGGGCTGTGGTTGAGCCGCCACTTCGTGCGCTTGTCGCCGGCAAAGGCCGCGCGGAAGATTTCGCGCGTTCGCTGCACGCCCAAGAAGTGTTCCTGATCCGGAGCCTTTTCGTACGCGTACGCCGGCGAGATCTGCATCATGTCGACCTTGAGCTCGTCGTTGAGATAATCGAGGACGTTGCGAATCGACTCAGCATCGTCGCAGTCGAAGAACGTGGTGTTGGTCATCACCCGATAGCCGCGCTGCTTGACCAAAGCGATCGCTTCAATCGCCTTGTCGAAGACGCCGTCGCGGCAGACCGATTGATCGTGCCGCTCGCGCAGGCCGTCGAGGTGGATCATCCATACAAAGTATGGCGACGGTTTGAACAGATCGATCTTTTTCTTAAGCAGCAGCGCGTTAGTGCACAAGAAGACGTACTTCTTGCGGGCGATCAACGCGTCGACGATCTGCGGCATCTGCTCGTGCACCAGCGGCTCGCCACCGGCGATCGAGACCATCGGCGCCCCGCATTCCTCGACCGCCGCAATGCATTGCTCGACGGTGAGGCGGCGGCGCAAAATGTCGTCCGGATGCGCGATCTTACCGCAACCGGCACAGGCAAGGTTGCATTGCAGCAAGGGCTCCAGCTCGAGAACCAGCGGGTACTTGCGCTCGCCGCGCAACCGCTTTCCTAAAATGTACTTCGCTATCGCGAGCTTTTGCCGCACGGGCATGCTCATGCAACCGTGATCCCTTCGTAGTGCGGGCGTTCGCCGCTGTCGCTCAGGCGATCGGCGGCGAGTGCCATGGTGGGAAAGAGATGTCTGTAGAGGTGATAGTTTATGTAGAAGTCCCTGGGAAAACCTGTGCCGGTGAACTCCGGTTCGTCCCACGTGCCGTCCGCTCGCTGGTGCTCGCGGAGATAATCGAGGCCCCGGCGGCACGCCGGGCGATCGCCGTGACCGGCAAGCTGCAGGCTCAGCACCGCCCAGGCCGTTTGCGAGGCCGTGCTCGCGCCGACGCCGGCGAACGATTCGTCGGCGTAGGAATGGCAGCTCTCGCCCCAGCCGCCGTCGGAATTCTGGATCGAGATCAGCCAGCGCAGAGCGCGCTCGATCATGTCGTCACCGGCGCGCAGGGCAGTCAATGCCGAAAGCACGCACCAGGTGCCGTAGATGTGATTGACGCCCCAGCGCCCGAACCACGATCCCCACGATTTCTGCGTGTGTCGCAAGTACCGTAGACCGGACGCGACGTAGGGATCGTCGACGCCGCATCCCAGCGCGGCGAGCATTTCGAGAACGTGAGCGGTTACATCTTCGGTCGGCGGATCGATCAGCGCGCCGAAATCCGCGAACGGCATCCTGTAGAGAAGCTCTCGCGTGTTGTCGCGATCGAACGCCGCCCACGCACCGTTGCTCGAGCGCATCGCTAACGTCCAGCGGCGCGCTCGCTCGATCGCAATGGATTCGTTTGCTCCCGCTTCCAACAGCGCGAGCACGACGATGGTCGTGTCGTCGACGTCCGGGTAGGCATCGTTATCGAACTCAAATGCCCAGCCGCCGCAGTCGACGCCGCGGCACGCCAGCCGCCAATCGCCGGGCGCGTCCGGCGCGATCTGCTCGTCGATCAGCCAGCGTACCGCGCGCCGGAGTGCGGGATGATCCCGATCGACGCCGGCGGCGGCCAGCGCGCGCACCGCCCAGGCGGTGTCCCACACCGGCGACATGCAGGCTTGGAACCGCAAACCATCTCGCGCGTCGTTCATGATGAAGCGCTCCATCCCGTCGAGGCCCTTGCGCATCACCGGATGATTCACCGCGAATCCTTCAACCGACAACGCAATCAACGAATAGACCCACGGCGGCTGAATTCCGCCCCAACTGCCATCGGCTTCTTGCCGCTCGATGATCCACTGCACGACGCGTCGCCGAGCAAGTGCGCGCAGCGGTTGCCGCGGCAAACGATCGTACGTCTTCAAGATCCGATCGATCCACCAAAACGCACCGTCGCCGGGCACACGCCTCAGTGAGGCGGCAGTTCCCTCGGCGACGATCTCGCTGACGTCGACGCCGAGCTCGCGGATCGGACGCCGTGAGATCACGATGGTGAGTGGCGCCACCGTGCCGCGCGCCCAACACGAAAAATCGTAGAAATTGAACGGCATCTGCCGCGAGAAGAAGACCAGCTCGGGCGGCAGCGACGGCACGCCGTCCCAGGGATACTTCCCAAATAGAGCCAGCCAAATCTTGGTGAAGACGCGACTGTGCGCTACGCCGCCGAGGGCAAGAATCGTGCGCAGCGCGTCGCGCATTTCCCGGCGCGCTGGATCGACGCCGAGCACCTTCAGCGCAACGTACGCTTCGATCGTCGTGCTGACGTCGGCCGGACCGTCGTGATAGAGCGCCCACGAGCCGTCCTCGCGCTGCTTGCCCAAGATGTGCGCGATCGCGCCGTCGCGTATGGCTGCGAGATCGAGGCTAAGAAACCGCAGGAGCAACACGTGCTCGGCGGTCATCGTCACGTTCGTCTCGAGTTCGCCCGACCACCAGCCGTCCGGCGACTGCTGCGCGAGCAACCATTCGATGCTGCGGTCTAATGCGTCAGGCAACCCGTTCACCTTGCAGAATGAGTTCGGCGGCGGCGATTCCGCTACGAACCGCCGATTCCATCGTATCGGGCCAGCCGGTATCGGTCCAGGAACCGGCAATGGCCAAACGGGGCTCCGACGTGCGCTGCGACGTTCGCTTTTCGCCGGGCGCCCGCAGATACGTCGCCTCGAGATTCCGGGTGACCGCGCTGCGCGCCAGGCTGGCATCGCGCAGTGACGGCAGTGCGGAGCGCACCTCGCTCCATGCCCGTTCGGTCAGCTGCGCGGTCGACAGGGAGAGATATTCGCCGGCCGCGCTCATGCTGCAGCACAGGTATCCCGGCTCCTTTTCAAAGATCCACTGCACCGGAGAGTCCAGCAACGCGGCGAACTCGAAGCCGAGCGATCCGCGATCGTGCCACAGGTGCACGTCGATGATTGGAAAGGCGACGTAGCCGCCGACATCTGCGACGCCAAAGCGTTGCGCTTCTCCCAGCAGCGCCGCCACGTGACGCGGCGGAACGGCGAGTATGACCGCGTCGAAAGCCTCGTTGCGCTCGCCGGTGAGCCGCAGCGTTGCGCCTGCGCCGGAGAACTCGATGCCTAGCACGGCCGTCGAGAGGCGAACGTCTTCGAGCCGGCTCGCGGCAGCGGCGGCAACGTGCGCCAGCGGAACCGTGGAAAAGCCGAAGCGCGCGGCCCTCTCGTTGCGTAAGAATGCGGTCGATATAACGAACAGCGCGTCCGCAGCGGCAACCCGATCGAACGGAGCATTGAAAGCCGGTAAGAAGAAGGGGTTCCAGAAGCCGCGCAGCGTTTGCGCATCCTGGCCGTTTTGCCTCAGCCACGCCGCAAAGGTGGATGGGTGGCCGTTTTGTCCCCGCATCGCGGCTGCAAGGGCGCGCGCGGTGCGAAGTTTTCCGCCGATAGAGAGATGCGGATAGCGCGCGAACGAGAGCATCACGTGGAGCGGCGCCGGCAGTGCGGCGGCTCGCAAGTGGCCGGCGACGCCGTCGCGCGACAGGACGAGCGCGTCGAAACGATCCTGCACGTGCAGACGATCCCCCATACCCACGCGCTCGACGAAGCGAATGAACTCGGTGCAGCAGCCGAGGAAAACGTGCTGGCCATTGTCGACTTCGCGGCCGTCTATTTCAAACGATGTGGCGCGGCCGCCGAGCAAACGGCTACGTTCGAAGAGCACCGTTCGAACGCCGGAGCTGTGTAACTCGAGTGCTGCGGCGAGTCCCGCGAGGCCCGCGCCGACGACCGCTACGCGGGGTGCAGCCACGATTGCAGCATCACGCGCAGCTTCTCGGACTTCGACAAAGAGGCGCGCTTGCGCAACGGTAGCTCGGGGTCTAGCTCGATCTTGTCCAGGATCCGCTCGTAGATTCCGGCCATCGTTCGCACGCACGCTCGCGGACGCGGGCCGATGTAGTGCAACAAATTATAGCCGGTATTCACCAGGTCGCGAGCGCGGCGAGCTTCAAAACCGATCAAGCGATTCCAGCGCTCGCTGGGGCGGCTGTTGAAGAGGTCGTCCTCGGCGACGCCGAATTTGGCGAGCTCGTCTTGCGGCAAGTAGATGCGTCCGAGGGTGACGTCCTCGCGAACGTCGCGCAGCACGTTGATCAACTGCAGCCCCAAGCCAAGTTGTTCCGCCCAGTCGAGCGCGCGTGAATCTTCGAATCCGAAGATTCGAACGCACATGCGACCGACCACCGAGGCCACGAGGTAGCAGTACCGGCGCAGCTCGTCCCACGACTGGTAGCGCGTGCGTGAGAAGTCCATCTCCACGCCGTCGATGAGCAGCTGCAGCTCCTCCTCGAGGATTCCGTAGCGGGCTACCGCGCGGGAGAGAACTTCCATCACTGGGTCGTCGGCGGCGTACTCGCCGCGGACGCCGCGCCTGACCCTTTCCCGGTAAACGGCTAGCCGCTCCGGTAGTCGCGGCCGCGACGGATCGTCGGCCTCATCGTCCACTTGGCGGGCGAACGCGTACAGGGCGTAGATCGCGACGCGCTGGTCGTGGGCGAGCGAGACGAACCCCCAGTAGAAATTCTTGGCTTCGCGGCGCACCAACTCCAGGCAATACCGCTCGGCCGTGTCAAGCTGTCTCAGCACTGCCTCCAATACGATGGGTCGTCGCGCGGGCGGCTCGCAGGAAGACGCGCGCTCGCTCGATCGTACCCACGTGCGGCCGAGATTCGGCCGTTCGAAATCCCTGGCGCTCGATTGCGTCGCAGATCGCCAAACCTCCATGACGGTAGAGTGAAAGCTGCAAGCGAAGCGCCGGCGGCGCGATCAGTTCTAAAGAACGTCCTGAATCGAGCAGCGTGCGCGCGCGCTCGACGAGCGCGCGGGTCGCTCCGACCAAACCCATGCTTCGAACATCGCAGGCTAACAGGTACGTGCGGCCGATACGCCGGTCGCGGCTGACATCCTGCGCGTGGTTGGCGAGCTGGAGGCCGATGCAGACGTCGTCGGAGAGCCGTTCGGCCAGCGGACCGTGCAGATCGAAGATGCGCAAGACGATTCTTCCGACCGGTGCCGCCGACAGCATGCAGTACGCCTCCAAATCAGCCCAGCGCTCGTACGATGAGACGTGCTGATCTTGTTCGTTTGCTGCGATCAGATCGAGAAATGGCTGCGCGGGAAGCGCGTAGTGGCGCAGCGTTTCGCGTAGGGCCACGAGAACCGGATGCACCGGTGCAGCACCGGCGAAAAAGTCGGTGACCTCGGCGCGCCAGCGCCGCAAGCGGTCTGCCGCGGCGCCGCCGCTCTCGTCACCTAGGTCGTCGGTAGCGCGGCAGTAGGCGTAAAAGCGCATGAGATCCCTGCGCCGGCGGCCGCGCACCAGCGGCGATGCGACGATGAAGTTCTCGTAGTGGCGCGAGCACAAATAACGGCAGTAGGCGTCGGCCGCCTCGAGATTCAGATCACGCATCGCTCGCTAGCGGTCCCGCCAGATGACGCAGTCGCGGCGTGCCGCGAAGCTGCGCGAGACTTTGCGTTCCGAGCGAGAACATCGAAACGCGCAAGACCTCGATGAGTTCGCGCGCCAGGTCACCGGCTGCGCTCTCGCCGGCGTTGGCAGCGCGCAGGAACGGGCCGGCGATGCCAACGAGATCGGCACCCATCGCGAGCGCCTTGACCGTATCGATTCCATCACGGATCCCTCCGCTGGCAAAGAGCAGGCCATGTGGCGCCGCGGCGCGGGCTTCCTGCAAGCACTGCGCCGTCGGAATCCCCCACCCGGCGAACTGGGCGGCCACGTTGGCGCGCCAGTTCTCGTCGATGCGGTAGCGCTCGACTTCGCTCCACGAGGTGCCGCCCGCGCCGGCGAGATCGACGGCGGCGACGCCACGGTCAACAAGGGCGACGACCGCGTCGGGGGCGATGCCCCAGCCAACTTCCTTGACGATAACCGGCACGTCGAGTCCGCGACACACCTCGCCGATCTTCGCGAGCAACCCGCGGAAGCAGGCATCTCCCCCGGGCTGCAGCGCTTCTTGGAGTGCGTTGAGGTGCAGCACCAGCGCATCGGCGCGCAGCATTTCGACGAGCCGACGGCAATCGTCGCTGCCGTATCCTCTATTCAATTGCACCGCGCCGAGGTTTGCGAACAGCAGCACGTCGGGGGCGACGGCGCGAACGTCGAAGCTATCGATCAGCGAAGGCTGCTCGAGCAAAGCTCGGCCCGAGCCCAGGCCCATTGCAAGTTGCTCCGCCTGTGCCACGGATGCGAGCGTGCGATTGATCCGCGCGGCCTCCAGCGTTCCGCCGGTCATGCAGGAAATCAATAACGGCGCCGCCAGCCGGCGACCGAAAAGCGTCGTCGAAGCATCCACCTCGTCGAGGTCGATTTCGGGAAGCGCGTTGTGGACGAATCGGTAGCCTTCAAATCCGTTGCCGATTCCCTTGGCGGCCACGTCTTCGTGGATGTTGATGCGAATGTGATCGGCTTTACGCGAAGCCGTTCGACCCTCGATCAGTGGTTGCAATCCCTGCGCTCTCCCGATGCCATCAAACGATACGCGATTCGCGTCTCGGCGGGCGTTCGGCCGCCGAGAGTGGTCTCTAGCGCCTTCGCCGCCATACTCGGCGTTCCCGCGGTCAACCGAGGATAAAGGCTCCCCGGTATCACAGTCGGGAGCGATGCCGCAGGCACGTACTGGCCCGGGACGTTCTATCATCGTTACGGCTGACGATTTCGGCCTGTCGTTGCCGGTTAACGATGCGATCGAACGCGCGCATCGTGACGGTGTGCTCTCGACCGCGAGCTTGATGGTAGCGGCGGCCGCGACCGGCGACGCCGTTCGCCGCGCGCGCGAGATGAAAGATTTGCGCGTCGGCCTGCACGTCGTGCTCGTCAACGGACGTCCGATGCTGCCTCCTTCCTCCGTACCGGATCTGGTCGACGAACGCGGTGAGTTCTTGACCGATCTCGGGCGCGCCGGCGTCCGCTTTTTCTTTCGGCGCGGCGTTCGCGCGCAGTTGGAAGCGGAGATCGAAGCGCAATTTCAAGCCTTCGCGCGCACCGGACTGGAGCTGGATCATGTAAACGCCCAAAACCACATGCACGTCCATCCGACCGTCTTGCGGATCATCCTGCGCGTCGGACGGCGATACGGTTTGCACGCGGTGCGCGTGCCGTACGAGCCACTCGTTCCTTCCTGGCGCAGCGGGCACGACCGCCTATTCGCGCGGCTCGGCAACGGCGTCCTATTGCTGCCGTGGCTTGCGCTGATGAAACTGCAGTTGCGGCGAGCGCGGCTCGTCTACAACGAGTTTATCTTCGGCATGGGCGATACGGGCAGGATGACGCCGCAACGCGTGCTGGGCTTGCTGCCCAACCTTCCACGCGGTGTTTCCGAAGTGTACTTCCATCCGGCGATGCACGGCGGCCCGGAGCAGGACGAATATCGCGCGCTCGTCGACCCGCAGGTGAAGGACGCGATCTCGCGGGGCAGCATCAGACCGCTGACTTTTGGCGAACTAGCGAACGGACGTGGCTAGCTTCCTCTCGCGCGCGATCTCGGGGGTGACGTTTGCAGCCGCTGCGTTTGGCTGCGCCTACACCGCGTTCGCGCTGGTGCGCGCGCTCGGCTTCGCCAAACGGGCTTCACGATCCAACGCAGGTGATGCCGATGCACCGCCGTTGACGGTGCTCAAGCCGATCTGTGGCCTCGAAGCCGAGCTATACGAGAACCTGCGATCTTTTTGCGAGCAAGACTATCCGGCGTTTCAAGTGATCTTCGGAGTCGCCGAGCGCGACGATCCGGCGCTGGCCGTCGTGGAGCGCGTGGTCGGGAATTTTCCCGATCTCGACCTCACCGTGGTGGTCGGCTCGCCGCACGCGCGGCAAGCTGCGGCGATAAATCCGAAAGTGGCAAATTTGGCCGGCATGATCGGACACGCTAAATACGATATCGTCGTCATCGCCGATGCCGACATGCGGGTGGGGCGAGAGTACTTGCGCGCGATCGCCGGCGCTTTCGAGAACTCCGACGTCGGCGCCGCGACGATGCTCTACTGCGGCTCGCCCGTCGCCGGCATAGCTTCGGCGCTGGGGGCGCTGCACATCAACGACCACTTTGCTCCGTCGGTGCTGGTGGCGACGGCGCTCGGGCCGATGCGTTTTTGCTTCGGTGCGACGATGGCGGTACGGCGAGCCGTCCTCGCAGCGATCGGTGGGCTCGATGCCCTCGCATCGCGTCTGGGCGACGATTATGTTCTGGGCGCTCTGGTCACCGACGGCGGCTACGAAGTGGCGCTGCCTGCGTACGTCGTTCGCAACGTCGTGTTCGAGTCGAGCCTGCCGGAGCTGTGGCAACACGAGCTGCGTTGGGCGCGCACGATTCGCGCGCAGCGTCCGCTCGGCTACGCATTCCTGTTTCTCACCAATCCGCTTCCTTCGGCGGTGCTGTTTCTCGCCGGCTCCGGTAGCGTTGCGCTCGGGCTCGGGTTAATCGGCGTGTCAATGGCGCTTCGTATTGCACTCCACTACGCGATGGCGCGTGCCCTGCGCATCCGGCAAGAGCGCTCGGTGTGGCTCGTTCCGTTGCGCGATGCTCTCAGCTGCGCCGTGTGGGTGGCCAGTTTTTTCGGCCGCGACGTACGCTGGCGCCAACGCGGCTTCACCGTGGGCAGCGGAGGCGCGATCGCAGCCCAACAAAAAAGCCGCTTGTGAGCGGCTTCGTTGATCTCGAGTCCGGCGACTAGACCGCGCGCTTGACCTTTTTGGAGCGCAGGCAGGAGGCGCAGACCTTCGCGGTCCGATGCGTGCCGTGATCGTCGATCTTGACCGACTGCAAATTGGGCAGCCAGCGGCGACGGGTCTTGTTCATCGCGTGGCTGACGTTGTTGCCGGCCATCGGACCCTTGGAGCAGATTTCGCAGCGCTTCGCCATCGAACGATTCCCTTTACTACGGTAGACTACCGGCACACCGGCCTCAATTGGCCGAGCGCGCAACCACCGGATACTACCACGGGCGCTCCGTGGTGACAAGGATTCCGGTCGCCACCTCCAATAGACCGCCCCCGATGGACGTCACTTCCTTGGACGGCAGAGGCTATGCCAAGTTTGTGGCAGCCGGCACCTACTTCCTACGGAAATACCGGCAGGTCCTCAACGACCTCAACGTCTACCCGGTTCCCGACGGCGACACCGGCACGAATATGTACCTGACGCTGCGTTCGGCCTGTCTGGAGGCCGCGAAGTGCCCGGAGGGGACGCCGATCTCCGAGGTGGCGGCGGCCACCGCCCAAGGGAGTCTGATGGGTGCGCGAGGCAACTCCGGCGTGATTATCTCGCAGATGCTGCGCGGCTTTGCCCACCACGTGCGCAACCGTTCCGAGATCGATACCTTCGTTCTGGCAACCGGCTTGCGCGAGGGCGTTCAGGCGGCAAAGCAGGCCTTGTTGCGGCCCGCTGAGGGAACGATCATTTCGGTCGGCGAGGCCGCGGCGGATGCGGCGTATCGCCTCGCGTTACACGAGTCCGACTTCTACCGCATGCTAAGCGGCGTGCTGCGGGCCGCAAACGAGGCGCTCGATCGAACGCCGGACCAACTCGCCGTATTAAAGGAGGCCGGCGTCGTCGATGCAGGCGGCGCCGGTTTCGTGTATTTCTTGGAAGGCGCGCTGCGTTTCTTGCCGGACGTCAAGGTTCGCGCGACGGCATTCCCGCGCCGGCCGGCACAAAAAAAGGTTTTTACTGCGCGGCAGATCGTCGGCGAAAACAAGTATTGTACGGAGTTCATTCTCGAGCGGGCGACGTGCAGCGTGAACGAGTTGCGGCGCGCGCTCGAACCGCGCGGTGAGTCGCTACTGGTTATCGGGGCCCCACCGACGATCAAGGTGCACGTGCATACCGACGATCCCCAACGCGTACAGGAGCTGGCCGCCCGGCACGGCGCGCTCACGCGCGTCAAAGTCGACAACATGGAACAGCAGCACAACGTGCTGGTCGTCGATACGCCGCAGTCGCAGTATTCGATCGTGGCCGTCGCCCCGGGTCCGGGCTTCGAACGGATCGTGCGCGAGTTGGGAGCCGAAGTAACCGTCGACGGTGCGAAAAACCCCAGCGTTCGCGACCTGCTGCTGGCCGTCAATAAGGCACTGACGACCAACGTCTACTTGTTCGTCAACGACAAGAACGCGGTGCTCGCGGCGCGCGAGTTGCCGCGTTTGACCGATAAGACGATCCACGTTTTGCCCACGGCCGACATCGTCTCGGGCATCGCCGGTCTGTTTGCGATGCGCGCCACCGGCGAGGGCGAAGCGCCCAGCGACGAGGAGATCATGTCGACGGCGGCCCGCACGCGCAGCGCACAGGTATTTTTTGCTGGGAAGGATGCGTCGCTTGGAGGCGTTAGCGTTGCCGAAGGACGGCCGGCCGCTACCGTCAATGGTGCCCTGATCGCCGGAGCTTCGGTTGCCGAGGCCGCCGAGGAGGCGTTGTCCAAGATGGGTGCGCACAGCGGTGGTTTGGTCACCCTCTACTACGGCGGCAAACAGAAGGAACGCGATGCCGAGCTTATCAGCAACGAGATTCGAACGGCCTTTCCCGCCAGCGAAGTCGAATACTACTACGGCGGCATGAAGAACGCCGAATACTGGATTTCATTCGATGAGTAGACCACGTATCGCGGTCGATGCGATGGGCGGCGACAGCGGTCCGGCCGAGATCGTTGCCGGTGCACTCCTGGCGGCGAACGAGTACGACGTCGAAATCGTCTTGGTCGGTGACGAAGCGCGGGTGGCACCGCTGGTAGCAAAGGCCCCGGCGAACGTGCGCGTGGCCCATGCGCCCTCCGAAGTTCCGATGGATCAGAATCCATCACAAGCGTTGCGGCAGTCGGATTCTACCTCGCTCGGTATCGCGGTGAACATGGTCAAACGTGACGAAGCCGATGCCGCCGTGTCGGCCGGAAACAGCGGCGCGTTCCTGGCGATCGCGCTGATCAAATTGCGTACGATCGAGGGAATCGCCCGTCCGGCAATTGCGACCGTTTGGCCGGCGCTACGCGGACCTTCGGTGTTGCTCGATTCGGGCGCAAACGTCGACTGCCGGCCCGAATGGTTGCAGCAGTTCGGCATCATGGGGTCGGCCTACGCCAAAGCTGCGCTGCACATCGACAATCCGCGCGTCGCCATCCTGTCGGTGGGCGAGGAGCGCAACAAGGGCAATCAGCTCGTGCTGGAATCGGCTAAATTGCTGGAGGCTGTGCCGATCAACTTCATCGGCAACGTCGAAGGCAAGGATCTCTTTCACAACATCGCCGATGTGATCGTCGCCGACGGTTTCGTCGGTAACGTGGTCCTCAAGACCGGCGAGGGCATGATCTCCGACCTCGCTAAGGTAATCCGCGAGACGCTGCTGGCCGGCAACACGCTGACGAAGCTCGGCGCGGCCATGCTCGCCCCGGCCCTGCGCGGATTGCGGCGCCGGTTCGACTACGAAACCTACGGCGGAGCGCCCTTACTCGGCTTACGCGGCAATTGCATCGTCACGCACGGCCGCGCCAGCCGCAATGGGATCAAGCATGCGATTCACGCCGCCGCCGAGGAAGTCAGCAACGACGTCGTCGGGAAGATCTCGGCGGTGGTCGCGCCGCATCTTGCAAACGTCTGATGCCGTTCGCAATCGTCACCGATTCGACGTCGGACATCGATCCCGGGCGAGCCGATGAACTCGGCGTCACCGTCGTACCGCTCTTCGTACTGTGGGAAGATCGTAGCTACCGCGATTACATCGACCTAACGCGCCGAGAGTTCTATCGCCGGCTCGAGACCGAGAAGACGTTACCGACGACGTCGCAGCCGACCGCGGCGATGTTTGAGACGGCGTTTCGCGTTCCGATCGAACGCGGCCAAGAGATCCTCTGCATGGTGATCTCCTCGCATCTGTCCGGAACGATGAACGCGGCGCGCGCAGCGGCCCAGAGTTTCCCCGATCGTCGCATCGAGGTCTTCGATTCGCAAAGCGCCGCCGGCGGGCTCGGCATGCTGGTCGAGCGGGCATGCGCGCTGGCTGCAGCGGGTAACTCGCTCGACGAGGCGCTGACCGCGCTGCAGCGCGAGCGCGCGAACCAACGCCTCTATGCTTGCCTTCCGGAGCTCGCGCATTTACAACGCACCGGCCGCATCGGTAAAGCGCAAGCGGCGATCGGAACGCTGATGAAGATCGTGCCGGTTCTGTGCCTGAAGGACGGCGAGGTCGAGGCGGAGGCGCGAGTACGAACCTTTGCGCGCGCGCAGGAGACGATGATCGACCTTACGATGAAGAATTCACCCGACGTCGCGCGCTCGCGCTATCGCGTCATGCACACCGATGCCCCGCACCTCGCCGAGGCTGCGCTTGCAAGACTGCAGGCGCGATTTGCCGGCGCGACGCCGCTGGAGGTTCAAATCCAGGAAGCGGGACCGGTGATCGCGGTGCACGCCGGCCCGCACGCGGTCGGAATCTTTAGTTTTCACGAATAACGGTGGGCCGCGATGCTCGGCGTCTACGTTCATTTGCCGTTTTGTCCGTACATCTGCCCGTACTGCGATTTCGCCAAATGGCCGCATAAGGCAAGCGCCGCGCAGCGGTATCTGCGCGCGTTGCAAGCCGAGATCGATACGACGCCCTCCGATTCCGCCGCCACGCTCTTTTACGGCGGCGGCACGCCAAACGAATATTCCGCCGAGCAGATTGCCGCACTGACCGCGCGATTGCGCGAGCGATTCGCGCCGGCCGGATGGCGCGAGATTACCATCGAGCTCAATCCTGAGTTGGTGCGTCCGGGCGATTTCGAGACGTATCTGGCCTCGGGTATATCGCGCGTCTCGCTCGGCGTGCAGTCTTTTGATGCATCCGAAATTGCAACGCTGGGCCGCAAGCATACAACGGCACAGGTTGCCGCTGCGGTCGCGGCGGCGCGTGGCGCCGGCATCGGTTCCGTTTCGATCGATTTGATCTTTGCGGTTCCCGGCCAGACGACGCGCTCGTGGCGGAGATCGCTGGAAACCGCAATAGCGCTCGACGTCGATCACGTCTCGACGTACGGACTCACCATCGAGGAGGGTACGCCGTACGCGCGCTGGCACGCGCGCGAACCAGGCGCATTCGTGGACGACGCAACCGAAGCAGAACTTTACGCGATTGCAATAGATACCTTAACGGATGCTGGGTTAGAACAGTATGAGATATCGAACTTTGCAAAGGCAGGTCATACGTGCCTCCACAACGCTAACTATTGGTCGAACGGGGAGTATATTGGTTTAGGCGTAGGCGCGGCCTCATATCGTAGCAGGGTCCGTTCGGTGCACACGCGTTCGCTCGATGCCTACGTGGATGCGGTTCTCGCGGCCAAACCGATTCCCGGCGAGTCCGAGCGGCTCGACGATACCAAGCGAGCCGGTGAAGCGACGATGCTGGCCTTACGTACCGCCAAAGGGGTCAACGTCGCCGATTTCAAGAAACGATACGGGGTAGATTTCATGCATTTTTACGCGCCGGTCATTGCGGAATATACGGCGGCTGGACTTGTAGAGGTCGACGAGACGTCGGTTCGGTTGACGCGCCAAGGCCGTTTCGTGGCGAACGACGTGTGCGGAGCTTTCGTAACATTCGCGTAACGACTTTCCCGGGAGCGTTGTTGCGCACCGGATTTGCAATCATCTTCGCAGTGGCCGGCTTCTTGCTGGGTCGCGAAGCCTACCTAAATGTCTTTTCGCAGCATTTTGCCAGCGAGGGTCTGCAGCTAACGCTGCTCATTCTTTCGCCGGTCATCGGGGCGATCGTCGGCATACTGCTGGCGCCGCTCGCCCAGTCGCTCTTCGAGGGCGAGATCAGCGTCGTGGAAGGCGCGATCGAGCGGTTAGCACCCGCCGAGCTGGCCGGCGGCGCGCTCGGTCTGATCGTCGGCCTGGTTATCGCCTTCCTCATCAAGTCGATTCTCTTCGAGTTTATTTCGCTGACAAACCGCACAGGCAGCATCGTCGCGATCGTCCTCTATATCATCGTGTCGCTCTTCGCCGCCTACCTGGGCGCGCGCGTCGGCGCGAAGATGCGCATCGTCCCAATGAACGGTGGCGGTTTTGCCAGTCTCGCCGGTAGACCGAAGTTGATCGACACATCGGTAATCGTCGACGGACGCATCGTCGAAATCGTTCAAGCCGGCTTCCTGGAGGGGCCGCTCGTCGTCCCGCGCTTCGTCCTGCGCGAGCTGCAGGCGATCGCCGACTCGATCGACCCGTTGAAGCGGACGCGCGGCCGTCGCGGGCTCGAGGCGCTCAAACGTTTACAAGAGGTCGCCGAGATCGAAGTGGGCGAGCGCGACTACGACGACATGCCTCCGGGAAGCGTCGATGCGAAGTTGGTGCGATTGGCCCGCGACGTCGACGGCAAGTTGGTTACCAACGACTACAACCTCAACAGGGTTGCCCAAGTTGAGGGCGTCATCGTCCTCAACATCAACGAGCTGGCCGGTGCGGTCAAGCCGGTCGTCTTACCGGGCGAAGAGTTGCACGTGCAAGTCATCCGCGAGGGCAAGGAGCCGAATCAGGGCGTCGGATACATGGACGACGGCACGATGATCGTCGTCGAACAGGGACGCCGGATCATCGGCGACTCCACCGACGTGGTGGTGACCAGCGTGCTGCAGACCGTCGCCGGCCGCATGATCTTTGCTCGGCCCAAGCGCGAGGTCGCAAGTTAGCGAACCCCTAAAAGCCCTCCCATGAAGTGGGGAGTCGTCATCGTGGCTGCCGGCCGCGGAACGCGCTTTGGACGTCCAAAACAACTGCTCAACGTGGCCGGCCTTCCGCTGGTCGCCTGGTGCATGCGTACCTTCGCCGGCATACCGGCCATAACCGCAGCCGCGGTCGTGACCGAGAGCGAGTATATCGAACCGATACGGTCGCTGGCCGAGCGGTTTTTCAAAGACGTGCGTGCCGAGGTCGTTACCGGCGGCAGAACGCGTCAGGATAGCGTCGCTTGCGGCTTGAACGCGCTGCCGCCGGCGTGCGAAGCAGTGATGGTACACGACGGCGCGCGGCCGCTCGTCGTTGCGAGTGACGTGCGTGCGGGCATGGCCCAGGTGCATCCGGGTCGGGCTGCGCTGCTGGCAACGCCGGTGGTGGACACGATGAAGATCGTCGACGATGCCACCATGCTGGTCGAGCGCACGCTGGAACGCAACACCTTGTGGGCCGCGCAGACGCCGCAGTTCGCGATGCTCGACGACCTCGTGCGAGCCCACGCCGACGCTCGCGAACACGGCGTCATCACCACCGATGACGTTTCACTTCTGGAGCGCCTCGGCGTGGAAGTCGCGGTTGTCCCTTCGTCGGCGGAGAACTTCAAAGTGACACTGCCGGACGACATCGGTCGCGCCGAAGTGCTGCTCAACGATCGTTTGGAAGGCTGGAGTTCGCGGGTGAGCGGGGCCGGTACGTGATGCGGGTCGGACACGGCTTCGACGTACATCGTTTGGTCGAAGGAAGGCGGTTCGTGCTCGGCGGCGTCGAGATCGGGCACCACAGCGGACCGCAGGGGCACTCCGACGCGGACGTGCTGGCGCACGCCGTCTGCGACGCATTGTTGGGTGCTGCGGCGCTGGGCGATCTCGGGACGCACTTTCCCGACTCGGACGAGCGCTGGCAGGATGCAGATTCTATGGAGTTGCTGGCGCGCTGCGCCGGATTCGTTCGCGATGCGGGCCTGAAGATCGGCAATGTCGATGCGACGGTGGTCGTCGATCGCCCCAGGTTGGCCGAACACGTTGCGGCGATGCGTGCAAACATCGCCGTGCGGCTGGGTGTAACGCCGGAACGGGTGAGCGTAAAGGCCAAGCGCAGCGAAGGTCTAGGGTATACCGGTGACGGCAGCGGTATCGCCGCGTATGCGGTGGCCTGCGTCGAGAGCGATTAACGATGGCAAATGATCGCAACGATGAGCTTGCGACGTTGATGCAAAGGTGGGGATACCTCGAGGATCCCGTTCCCGAGGCCGCGCGCCGCTGGATTGCAACCTTTTTCGACGCCTACGGCGCAGAGCTGGCTTCGTTAGAGGATGCTCGTCCGCTGGTCGCTGCTTTGCGCACCGAATCGTGCATCGTGCCGGCATTGGAATTGGAACGATTGCGTTCGCGCAGCGTACTGTTCTACTTGGACTCGGTCGCCCAATATGTCGATCATCAGGACGAGCTGCGCGGGTTGCCGCTCGAGCACGACTTGACCGAGATCGCCGCGGAGTTCGGTCTGCAAGCTCCCGATGCGCTCCGTGCAGTACGTATGGCGATCACCGGCGCCAAGGATGGGCCACCGCTCGAGCTGCTCTTCCCGTTGCTGGGCCACGATCGCGTCCTGATGCGCTTGGGCGCGATCAACTCGCGCTTGCTCCACGGCCGGGGCCTCGAGCCGATCGCCTATGGTCCGGACGGAAAGCCTTTCGAACCACTGAAAGGTTCGAAGCCGCGAACGAAGGAGTAGTGCGTGCCAAGGGCCCGACCGAATCGGCAACCGGGGCTCGGTCCCCCGGTTTACACTAGACAAGCAGATGCCAGCTAGAGACGACTCGCCCAATCCGTTCGCAAGCTTTCTCACCGACCTGCGCGCGCCGCTGGAACGCGATCCCGCCGCGCGCGGCTGGCTCGACGTCGTGCTGTCGTATCCGGGCTATCATGCGATTCGCTGGTATCGCTATATCCACGTGCTGCAGCGCGCCGGCATCCCGCTGGTGCCGCGTTTTCTCTCCCACGTCGCGCGCTTTCTCACCGGTGTGGAAATCCATCCGGCCGCGCGCATCGGTCAGGGATTGTTCATCGATCACGGCATGGGTGTAGTGATCGGCGAAACGACGCAGATCGGCGACAACTGCACGATCTATCAGGGCGTAACCCTGGGAGGCACGAGCCTATCCCATAGCAAGCGCCATCCCACGCTTGGCGACAACGTCATCGTCGGCGTCGGCGCCGCGGTCCTTGGCGCAATAAGCGTCGGCGATAACGCGCGCGTCGGCGGCGGATCGGTCGTCGTGCGCGACGTGCCGGCAAATGCGACCGTGGTCGGTATTCCGGCCCGCGTCGTCGTGCAGGACGGTAAGCCGGTGCAAGCGGTGCCCGATCGTCCTCGGGTGGAGATGCCCGACCCCAATGCACAACTGATCGCCGATCTTCAGGCGAGGGTATCCGATCTCGAGCGCATGCTACGACTACGCGACGCCGGCGATCACGATGCCGCCGCGGCTATATAACACTCGAACCCGCCGCATTGAAGATTTTGCACCGTTGCGCGGCAACGACGTGCGCATCTACGTCTGCGGCCTAACGCCGTCGGCTGCCGCGCACATCGGCCACGCGCGGTCGTTCTTGTTTTTCGACGTCCTGCGCCGCTTTTTGGAATTCCGCGGCTACAGCGTGACCTACGTGCAAAATGTGACCGATATCGACGACCGCAGCATCAACGAGGCACGGCAAACCGGCGAGCACTGGTACGACATCGTCGGCCGTTACTTGGCCTCGTTCAAGGATTCGATGCGCAAGCTGGGCGTACGAGAGCCCGACGAAGAGCCGCACGCCACTAAGTTTATCGAGCCGATCCAGCGCATGATCGGCCAACTCGTTGAAGCGGGTTTCGCTTACGTCACCGCCGACGGCGTGTACTACCGCGTTTCGAAGTTTGCGCGCTACGGCGCGCTCGCCAACAGGAAGATCGACGAGTTGGAGGCCGGCGCGCGCATCGAGGTCGACGAGAAGAAGGACGATCCGCTGGATTTTGCGCTGTGGAAACTCGCCAAGCCAGGGGAGCCATCGTGGCCTTCACCCTGGGGAGCGGGCCGGCCGGGCTGGCACATCGAGTGCTCGGCGATGTCGCACGTTCTCCTCGATCCGTCCAGTCACGGCTTCGACATCCACGGTGGCGGTGCCGACCTGATCTTTCCGCACCACGAGAACGAGATCGCCCAGAGCGAGCCGTTGATGTCGCAGCCGCCGATGGCAAACTTCTGGGTGCACTGCGGGCTACTGCTCTACGAAGAGAAGAAGATGTCGAAATCGCTCGGCAACTTCGAGCCGCTCTCCGATCTGCTGCTGCGGCACGACCCGCAAGCTATTCGCCTGCTCTTCCTACAGACCGGCTATCGCAAAGTGATGAACTTCACCGAGGATTCCATCGGTGCGGCCGGCGTCGTGCTCGCCCGGGTGAAGAAGACCTATCGCGAGCTGCACGCGACGGGCGCGCACCCGGTTGCCGATGATTTGCTCGAGCGCGTGGCTGCCGCACTGGACAATGACATGAATACGTCGGTTGCGCTGAGCGAAGTCCTGAATAGCGGTGTGAGAGCGTCGCTGGGCAGTTATCGCGCGGCACTCGAACTATTGGGCTTATCGCCGGACGAATCGTGGCTCGAAGAGCCGCGTGCCGATTTGGCGTCCGACGTCGTAGAGCGCTTGAGCGCGCTGCTGGGTGAAGAGATCTCGTTCAACGGTGCGACCGCACCCGAAGCGGTGGAACGGGTGATTGCGGCGCGCACTGCAGCGCGCGAGAACAAGAATTGGAGTGCCTCCGATCGACTGCGCGACGCGCTGTTGCAGGTCGGCGTCGAGCTGATGGACACCAAGAACGGCACTTCGTGGCGCGTCGCTCCGTAGCCCGACCGTTTCGCCGGCGCAGCGTTCCGGCGCTGGACTTTGACGACGTCCTCTACGGAATCCACGCCGTCGACGAAGCGCTAAGCGCGGGCGAGGCCCTGCGAGCGGTTCACGTCGCCGACGATCGCAAACGCGATCCGCAGCTCCGCAAGTTGCTGGAGCGCGCCAAAGCCTTGAACGTGCCGGTGCGCTTCGAGAACCGAACCTGGTTCTCGCGACTTCCGTACAAGGCACATCAGGGGTTGGTGGCGATCGGACCGCCGTTTGCCTATGCCAGCCTCTACGACGTGTTGCGTCCGCGCGCCGATGGCCGCCCCCATCTTTTCGTGGTCGTAGATCACGTCACCGATCCGCACAATCTCGGCGCGATCGTTCGCACCGCCGAGTGCGCCGGCGTCGACGCGGTCGTCATTCCGGAGCGCCGCGCGGCCGGCGTCAACGCCACCGTGCGCAAGGCGGCCGCCGGAGCCACCGAGCATCTCCCGGTCGTTCGCGTCGCAAATATCGCCGACGCGATTCGCCGGCTGAAGAAGGCGAACGTCTGGGTGGCGGGTGCGGATGCCGGCGAGGGATCGGTCGAAATGACCGCAGCCGATTTGCATCGAGACCTCGCCTTGGTCATCGGAGCAGAAGGCGAAGGCTTGGCAGCTCTCGTCCGGCGCGAATGCGACTACCTGGTGCGGATCCCGCTCTTCGGTCGGGTGGCCTCGCTCAACGCTTCGGTCGCCGCGGCCGTCCTGCTCTACGAGGCAGTCAGGCAGAGAGGGTGCGACTCCTCTCCTTGACGCTGGAGGGGTGCCCTCCTATACTAATCCGGATGCGACGCGCTCGACGGGCCCCGGCCCGCGATTTGCCCGCATCGGTTCCCTAGAATAGAGGGCGAAGGCAAGATGGCAATGACCCAGCCCGTTTCCGATGGACTGGAATATCACGAGCGTCCGGACGAAGACCTCGTGGCCATCGCGAAAAGCGGCGATCCGCTCGCGATGGAGTACCTGCTCAACAAGTACAAGAATTTCGTTCGAATCAAGGCAAAATCGTACTTCCTGATCGGCGCGGACCGAGAGGACATCATACAAGAAGGTATGATCGGCCTCTATAAAGCCGTGCGCGACTTCAAGGCGGACAAACTTTCCAGCTTCCGCGCATTCGCGGAACTCTGCATCACCCGCCAGATCATTACCGCGATCAAGACGGCGACGCGCCAGAAACACATTCCGCTCAATCAGTACATCTCACTCAATAAGCCGATCTATGACGAGGACAGCGAACGCACGCTGCTCGACGTGATGGCGTCGCAGAAGACTTCCGACCCCGAAGAGCTCGTGGTCACCCAGGAAGTCTCCGACGACATCCGCCAGCGCATCCGCCAAAATCTGTCGGAGTTGGAATCGCAGGTGCTTGAATCGTACCTCGAAGGCAAATCATATCAAGAGATGGCACGCGATCTCGGGCGTCATGTGAAGTCGATTGATAACGCGCTGCAGCGCGTTAAGCGCAAGATTGAAAAGAATCTTGCGGAATTCGAGTTCCAGGGCGGCTAGCGCCGATCGGGTAAAACAAGAAAGAGGCGTCGCACGTCGTGCGGCGCCTCTTCGTTTTTGATACCGGTTGGAGCTAGCGCACTACGATCGTACCCACCATGCCGAACTCGTCGTGGAACAGGCAGTAATACACGTACGTTCCAGGCTTGGTGAACGTAAGGCTGTAGCTGTTCGGCGGAACGCCTAGCGCCCCAACGGAAGACCCAAAGGGCCCAGAGTTCGTTAACACGCTGCCGTCGTACGTCGGCCCTCCGCTGGGCGGCGAGAACGGATTATTCGCAACGGCTGGGGGCAACGGTTGCCCCGCGACCGGGAAAGTGACCGTGTGCGGCTCGTTGTTCGTCTGATTCACCCAGGTTACCGTCGTGCCAACCGAAATAGTCGTCGTCGTCGCGTTGAGATTGTCTGCGTTCAGAAAGCGATACACGGTCGAGTTGGTCGGCGTTCCCGTTGACAACCCTGGCGAGATGCCGGCGACCAGCGTCGCTCCACCGTCGGCGTAGGGGAAAAGCGCGATGGATTTTTGTGCGGCCGAGAGGTCTGCGTTTGCCGCCTTGTTGCCCTGACCGCGGTACCAGCCTTGCGGATGCGGGTATCCCGTTCCAGCAGGCTGCACGATCACTTGTCCCACCATCTCCGGCGGATGCAAGAGGCAGTTGTACGTGTAGGTGCCGGGCTTGGGAAACGTCAGCGTGTACGATTGTCCGGCGCCTAAGATGCCGGAGCTGGTGAACACCGATCCATCTTCCGTGCTTCCGCCGGCCGGGGTAGTCGGCGCGGTGAACGGGCTCTGCCCGGGGAGCAGAAACGAGATGGTGTGAACGCTGGCTTGAACGTTCCAGGTGACGCTGTCACCCGCATTGATGGTTATTGCCGAGGAATAAAAATCGAGTCCCTGGAGAGCGTGATCTCTGCGATCGGCGCCAACGTTGACTTGCCAATTGCGCGCGCCGGCGACACCGGCGTGCATGGAGGATTCGTGCAATCCTAAACTGTTTAGCGTCGACGTGGGCGAGCCGCTGCCGGTCGGCCCAGCTCCGCAGCCGCTAACGAGCACCGCCGCAAGAGCCGATGCTGCAAGGCGTGTTATTCTTACCATTTGTACGACTCCTCGCCGGCGGTGAGCGTAGAGCCGCCCGGCAATTTCACACTAGACAGACGCCTGCGGGATTGCAACAGACTTATGGCCCAAATTTTCGCCCGTGTGCGACGTCAGCGAGCGCCGAGCTTCTCCACGATATGCCGGTAGAGCGCTTCACGATCGTCGATCGGGTCGACGATCATGACCTCTGGTTCGGGATCGCCAACGCGAGCGATGGCGACGGTGACGTGGCGGCGCGCGCAGACGTCCATGCAGGTCGTGCCGACCGCACGGACCTTGCCCCAGTAGCCATCTTCCTTGAGCTTGTCTTTCAACCAATCGCGCAAGTTGAAATCGCCGATGCGCTTTGCCGCATCGGGATCTTCGTCGGGAATGCGTTGCTTGAAGCACTTTTCGCACACGAGCACGAGCCCCGAATCGAGCCACTTTGGTTTGACGTCTTGCATGGACTCTCTATAAGAAATTGGAGCCGACGGCCGGATTCGAACCGGCGATGTGTTTCCAACGGGATTACAAATCCCGCGCCTTCAACCACTCAGCCACGTCGGCGGGTGCTGATTTCAGCCCGGCGGTTCGCCCCGGCTGGAGGGCGCGCCTGCGCCCAGGACACTCGCGCTAGTCGGGTGACTCCGCCGGTTCGGGTGTAGGTTGCGAGCGCTGCAGCGTCTGGGGATCGACGGCCGTGCAGCCGCTCTGCGTCAACGCATTTTCGCAGATGCGCACGTCGCGTAGGCCGGCGCCGGCCGTTTGCGCGCCCTGCAAATTGTCGCAGGAGACCTGGCGCTGCGCTTCGTTGAGCACGTACGTGCATAGGATCGCCCCATCGAGGTTCGCGCCGCGCAGATCGGCTTGGGAAAGGTTGGTCTGGATGAGCGGCAGCTGCGAAAGGTCGTGCCCGCTCAAATTACTCTTACTGAAGTTGCAGAGCACGCAGCCGGCGAGCAACGCGCGCAACTGAGCGTTGTCGACCTTTGCGTTGAAGCCGCCGAAGTTCGCCGCAACCATTTGCGCCCCGGTGAACGTTGCGCCGTCGAGCTTCGCACCGATGAAGTTGCACGCGGTGCAGTCGGCGCCGTCGAATGCGGCTCCGCGCAGATCGGTATCTAGGAAATTTGCTCCGATCAGCTTGGTGTTTCGAAACGACGCGTTACGCAGATCGGCACTCTCGAAATTGGTCCCGACGTAGATTCCATGGCTGAGGTCGGCGTCCTCGAGCTTGGCGCCGGCTAGATTACAACCGGAGCACAACTTTGGAAGGCTCGCCGGCGACGGCTGCGCCGGCGCTCCAGGGGCTGCCGCCACGAGCGCACCGGCTAAAAAGACGAACGCGAAACGCACGACCGGTACGTTCGCGCCGGCGGCTGGTAATGCTAGCCCTTGAGCATTTCGCGGGCGGCATTCCAGCCGCAAGCGCCCATCACGCCGCCGCCCGGATGCGTCGCGGCGCCGCAGAGGTAGAGATTCCTGACCGGCGTCTTGTAGCTGGCGTATCCCGGCACCGGGCGGAACATGAACAGTTCGTGCACCGGCATCGAACCCTGGAAAATATTGCCGCCGGTCAGGCCGAACTTCTCCTCGATGTCGACCGGACTGAGAATCTGTCGATCGATCACCGATGCGGTGAAGCCGGGCGCGTACTGCTCCACGATCTTGAAGCAGCGATCGGCGAAATCGTTCTTGATCGCGTCGGTCCACGGTCCGTCCTTGAGCTTGTACGGTGCGTACTGGACGAACATCGACATCAAGTGTTTGCCTTCAGGCGCAACCGTCGAATCCAAGGAAGAAGGCAGCGTGCATTCCACTACGGGCTCCTTGGACGGGCGTCCATATTTGGCATCGTCGTAAGCGCGCTCGATGAAGTCCTGGTCCGGACAGAGATGCACCGTTCCGCGATGCTGCGGTCCGGGCTGCGTTCCCGGGCACGAGGTAAAGTCGGGAAGGTGCTCCAGCGCCACGTTGATTTTTACCGATGCGCTTTCGTACGGAATGCGCTTGATCGCTGCGTAGAACTCCGGCGAAAGCGCCGCCGGATCCATGAATTTTTCGAACGTCAGATGACAGTCCACGCCGCTGGCAACTTTTTTGGCGTGGAATTCGTCGCCGTTCACGAGCGCGACGCCGGTCGCCGCGCCGTTCCTGGTGAGAATCTTGCCGACTTCGGCCTCGGTACGGATCTCGACACCGAGGTCGTTGGCTGCGCGCGCCAGCGCTTGGGTCAAGCCGCCCATGCCGCCGCGGACGTAACTCCAGACGCCGCGCTTTCCATTGGTCTCGCCCATGACGTGGTGGAAGAGCACGTAGGCGGTGCCGGGCATCGACGGCGCCATAAACGCACCGATGATCGCATCGGTCGCGAGCGTTCCTTTTAATTCTTCCGATTCAAACCAGCGGTCGAGGATGGGGCGGGCGGCGCCGGTCAAGACCTCAACTGCCTCGCCCATGGCCGGGCCCAAGCGTTGCATGGCGCGACTCATCTTGCCCATGGTGGCCAGATCGGCGAGCTTGGGTCGCAAGACGTTGGGCGGAATCTGAGTGAGCGTCGGCTCGACGACCGATGCGACCCGCTCGAGCATTTCGTTGTAGCGCAGATAATTGTCCGCATCGCGTTTGCTGAACTTCGAAATCTCGCGGACGTCGCTATTCTTATCGGCACCGAGCATAAGGTAGCGGCCGTCGAGAAACGGTGAAAACGATGCCGGATTGCGTTCGATCGCTTCAAAACCGTAGCTGCGCAATTTCAGATCGCGAATGATCTCCGGGCGAAAGAGGCTGTTGACGTAGGCAGCCGTCGAGACTTTAAAGCCGGGGAAGGTCTCTTCGCTGACGCAAGCGCCGCCGACGATGTAGCGGCGCTCCAACACCAGGACCTTCCACTTCGCACGGGCGAGATAGCAGGCCGTCACCAATCCGTTGTGCCCGCCTCCGATGACGATGGCGTCGTAGGTTGTCTTCATGAACGGCGGTCCAATCTCGGCGTCATTTTCTCCTCGTATCGTTCGGGTAGACGCAGTTACGAGCAGAAGGATTGGGCCCCCTCTGCATGAATCAGCGAAGATAATTCGGCGCCGAGGGCAGCACACCATGGCATCATTCGTCAAGCCAAGCGTGGGAGAGGGAGCAAAGACGCTCCCGGCGTCCTGGTATGTCTCGCCGGAAGCCTTCTCCGCCGAGCAGGAACGCATTTTTCGGCGCGACTGGATCTGCGTGGGGCGGGCCGAGCGTCTCGAACGGACCGGCGACTTCTTCCTAGCGAATGTCGGCGGCGAAAGCCTCATCATCACTCGCGATGCCGGCGACCGCACGCGCGCCTACTACAATGTTTGCCGGCATCGCGGCACGCGCATGTGCGAAGAAGAGTCCGGACACTTCAGCGGTTCGATCCAGTGCCCGTACCACGCCTGGACCTACGGCTTGGACGGTTCGCTGAAGGTCGCTCGAAACATGAGCGACGTTCCCGGCTTTGCAATCGAGGATTACCACTTGGGCGAAGCGGCGGTCGGCCTTTGGGAAGGCTTTCTCTTCGTTAACGTCGCTCTCGATCCCGAGCCGTTCGAAACAGCTTTTGCATCGCTGATCGGGCGCTTCGCAAAGTGGCACATCGGCGAACTGCGCGCGGCCCGTACGATCTCGTACGAACTGCGCTGCAATTGGAAGCTGATCTTCATGAATTATTCGGAGTGCTACCACTGCCCGTTGGTGCATCCGCAACTGGACAAGCTCTCCCCTTCGGATAGCGGGCGCAACGACCTCGAGGAAGGGCCGTTCCTAGGCGGCTACTCCGAGCTGCGAAAGTCCGGCACCAGCCTCACCCTGAGCGGGACGACGACGCGCCCGCCGATCGGCGAGGTCGCCGGCGAAGAGCTCGACCGCATGTACTACTACACGATCTTTCCGTCGATGATGTTGAGCTTGCATCCCGACTACGTGATGGTGCATTTCGTGAGACCGCTCGCCGTGGACCGTACCGAAGTGTTAAACGCATTCCTCTTCGACGCGAACGAGATCTCGAAACCCGGCTTCGATGCAAGCGACGTGGTGGACTTTTGGGACCTTACGAATCGCCAGGATTGGCACGTGAACGAGCTCACCCAACTCGGAATGGGCTCGCACGCGTATCGCCCGGGGCCGTATTCCAACGCGGAGGGTTTGCTCGCGGCGTTCGACCGGCACTACCAGCGCGTCATGTCGCGTTCCGGTAACCGACTATAAGTGTGGCGCTGGGTCATTTGCTGCGCAATCGTCGCTAGTGTCTATGGCGCGCGAGCCCTCGCCGGCGAGATCGCGTGGCGAAACCTGGGGCCGGCCGGCGGCGGTGGACGGGTTGCCGCGGTTGCCGGAAGCGATGCCGATGCGCTGCTGTACTATCTAGCGTCCGCGGGTGGCGGCGTATTCAAGACGACCAACGGCGGTCTAACCTGGGACGACGTATGGCCCCAATCGTCGGTTGGCGCGATGGGTGCGATCGCGATCGCTCCGTCAAATAAGAATATCGTTTGGGCGGGAACCGGAGAGTCGGCGCCGCGCAACGATGCATCCTACGGCGACGGCGTCTGGGTTACGCGCGACGCAGGCGCGCATTGGCTGCATCGGGGACTCGACGATACCTACGCCATCGCGCGAATTGCGATCGATCCCAAGAATCCGCAAGTTGTGCTCGTCGGTGCTCTCGGTAATCCATTTCGCGACTCGCGCGAACGTGGAGTCTATCGAACGACCGACGGCGGTCGATTGTGGCGGCACACGCTCTACGTCGGTCCGCAGAGTGGCGTTTCCGATTTGGCGTTGGATCGCACGCATCCCAACGTCGTTTTTGCCGGCATTTGGCAATTCCGCCGCGTGCCTTGGAGTTTCACCAGTGGCGGCTCGCAAGACGGAATATATAAATCGACCGATGGCGGTGTCAGCTGGCGCAAGCTGGCCGGGGGCGGCCTTCCGTCGGGAATCATGGGACGGATTGGTCTCGCCGTTGCACCAAGCGACTCGCGCCGCGTGTACGCGCTGATTCAATCGCAGCGCGGCCTTCTTTGGCGAAGCGACGATGGTGGCGCACACTGGCGACTGCTGTCCCGCGACACGCTGATCGATCAGCGACCGTTCTATATGAGCCGTCTGGAAGTCGATCCTTCGAATGAGAATCACGTTTTTCTTGCGTCGGAGAATCTCATCGAGACGCGCGACGGTGGAAAGACGTTTAGCGATATTACCACCGCCGTGCATCAGGATCATCATGGTTTTTGGATCTCGCGGAATGGGCGGCGTATTATCGACGCCAATGACGGCGGCGCACCGATCTCGGTCGACGGCGGACAAACGTGGGACTGGCGCTTCAATGTTACGCTGGCGCAGGTCTACCACGTCGGTTACAGCGAGGCGAACCCCTACCAAGTTTGCGGAGCGTTGCAGGATAACGATACCTTTTGTGGACCGTCGCTATCGTTGAGTCCGCTGGGATTGCTCAATTCCGACTGGCAAGACGTCGCTAACGACAGCGACGGTGTTTGGGTCTGGCCGGAACCGGGCAACCCGGGTTCGATTTGGAACGTCGGCGTCAACGAGCTCAACGGACAGCTTGGCATATTCGACCTCGCTAGCCGGCAGAATTATGACATAACGCCGGATGTGACCGACACCAACGGCCGGGCGTTGGCCGGCCTGCCGCATCGGTTCAACTGGGAAGCACCCGTCATTTTTTCGCCAAAGGTGCCGGGCGAGGCGTACTTCGGCGCTAACGTGCTGTTCCAAACCCGCGATCGCGGCAGAACCTGGGTGGCGATCAGCCCCGACCTTACCCGCAACGATCCGGCCAAACAGCAGGTCGCCGGCGGCCCGATCAACACCGACGTCTCGGGAG